>JAAZHP010000062.1 GCA_012510625.1 Bacillota bacterium | reverse complement strand
TGCTGGCCGCCCTTAAGAACATGAGGATTTCATTCTCGATGCAGCGGGCGGCGTAAGTGGCCAGGCGCGTACCCCGCTGCCGGTTGAATGTGTTCACCGCCTTTATCAGCCCTATTGTGCCGATAGAGATGAGGTCTTCCTTATCCTCTCCGGTATGCTCAAACTTTTTAATTACATGGGCTACCAGCCGCAAATTGTGTTCGATAAGCTTCTGCCTCGCTTCGAGATCGCCGTTCGCCATACCCTGCAAGTAATGGCTTTCCTGTGCCGCTGAAAGGGGGCGCGGGAAAGAGTTGCCCTGGATCTGGCCGGCCATGATCCAGATCTGGCGAAAGATCTCTATTAGAGTAAAAAGAAAAGTCATTTTTGAAGATCCCCCCGGAAAAAAGAGTACCTAAATTCTATGTTCCATCTTCCAAAATTGTGCCTGTCCGGGCCAATTCTTTATTATTTACAATATTTAAAAAAAAGGATTTTGAACAAACGCTTAGAATTAATAGATATTAGTGAAAATGATTACTAGTGCTTATTTGCTTTAGTGAATGACAGTTCTTGCGGTAGCATCTAACCGCTGTAATATTATACTGCCAAAAAGCGTTAAGGGGGGGGTCCTAAAAATTTTCTGCAATCAGAAAAGCGGAGCCAATGGCAATCCGCCGAAAATTGTTTGGGGGTGGTTAAAAAGTGTCTGTAAGAACATTTCAGCGGGGGGTTTTTCTGCCCCACTACAAGGAATTTAGCGAAAGTGAACCGATCAGCACCATATCCCTGCCGCCAGAGGTAATTATTCCTCTGCAGCAGCATATCGGTGCGCCCAACCAGGCCCTGGTTGCCGCCGGGGATAAAGTAAAAGCCGGCCAGAAAATTGGAGAAAGCGGCGCTTTTGTCAGCGCGCCTGTTCATGCCAGCGTGGACGGAACGGTCACCGCCGTGGAGCCGCGGCCGACCTTTACCGGGGCCAGCGTTGAATGCGTGGTCATCGCCGTAGATCGGGAGCAGCAAGAGCCGCAGTGGCCGGAACAGGATCATGCCGCGCTGACAAAAGAGGAGATCAAGGCGGCGATCAAAGAAGCGGGCATTGTCGGCATGGGCGGAGCCGCCTTCCCCACGCATGTGAAGCTGAGCCCGCCCAGCCCCATCGATACCATCGTGATCAATGCCTGCGAATGTGAACCTTTTTTAACCTGCGACCACCGGATGATGCTGGAGAGAACTTCCGACCTGGTCGAAGGGGCCAAATTGATCGCCCGGGTGGTAGAGGCGGAGAATATTGTCTTTGGCGTGGAGATTAATAAACCCGACGCCATAGAGGCCCTGGAAAAAAGAATCGCCGGAGAAAATAATATCTCCGTGGTCAGGCTGGAGGTCAAATACCCGCAGGGATCGGAGAAGCAGCTGATTAAGGCGGCCCTGGACCGCGAGGTGCCCCCCGGCAAATTGCCGCTGGAGGTGGGCGTAGTGGTGCAGAACGTGGCCACGGCCGTAGCTGTTTACGAGGCCTGCCGCTTCAATAAGCCGCTCATCGAAAGGGTCCTCACCTATACAGGCGATGCCGCCGCCAAGCCCGGCAATCTCAGGGTCAGGCTGGGCACTCCCATAAGTCACGTGCTGAAGGAGCGCGGCGGGATCAAAGGGGCTCCTCCCGCGGAGGATGGAGAGATCCCCATGCCGCCGCATCTCGTCGGCAAGGTGATCATGGGCGGCCCGATGACCGGTTGGGCGCAGTCTCATTTGAATTCTCCGATCGTTAAGGGAACCAGCGGGATCCTGCTCTTTACTCCGTCAATGGTGGCCAAGACGGCGCACACGGATTGCGTCCGCTGCGGCAAGTGCGTTGATCACTGCCCCATGTTCCTCTACCCGAACTACATCGGCCTTTACGCCGAAAAGGGCAGCTTTGATCGAGCCGCCGAATGGGGCGCCATGGACTGTTTCGAGTGCGGCATCTGCGTTTATGTCTGCCCCGCCAACCGGCCCATTGTCCAGTTTGTCCGGCAGACCAAGCGGGAGATCGCCGCGGCGCGGGCGGCAAAAGCAAAGTAGCTGCCGCCGCGAGAAAGCCTCCAGATCTTACTTTAGCTTTTAAGGAGGGAAAGGTAAAGCATGCCTGAACAAGAAATGCAATTGACGATCAGCACATCGCCGCACCTCCGATCGCCGGAAACCGTATCTTCGGCGATGAGAGATGTTCTGATCGCGCTTCTTCCGGTAACCCTGATCTCAATTTATATGTATAGATGGTACGCCGTCTTCTTAATTGCCGTAAGCATGGTCTCGGCAGCCCTTTTTGAGCTGCTCTTCCGCAAGATCATGAAAAAACAGGCCACGCTGCACGACTGCAGCGCCCTGGTTACCGGCCTGCTGCTGGCTCTCTGCCTGAGACCGGGAACCCCCTGGTGGACCGTGGTCCTGGGGGCGTTTTTTGCCGTGGGCATAGCCAAGGAGCTGATGGGCGGGCTCGGCTGGAACCGCTTTAACCCCGCTCTCTTCGGGCTGGCCGCGGTTACCCTGCTCGCCCCTCTCTACGTGGGCACCACGTCAACCTTTGCTGCGCCGCTGCGCCAGTTTTTTGGCTCCCTTGACGTGATCACACAGGCAACGCCGCTGGCCCTGCTTAAACAGGGGCTTTATGACCAGCTAAGCCTCTCCGGGCTGCTCATCGCCTCGCCCGGCGGCGCCCTGGGCGAGACTTCGGCCCTGGCCCTGATCATCGGGGGAGCTTACCTGCTCTACAAAAAACAGATTCGCTGGCAGATCCCCGCTTCCATGATCGCTACGGTACTGGTCATCGCCACTTTCTGGGGAAATCCCCTGGAAAATATCGCTGCGGGTGTCCCGCTCTATCATGTCCTTGCCGGCGGGCTGCTGCTGGGCGCCTTCTTCATGGCTACCGACTGGGTAACCAGCCCCATCACGGCCAAGGGCGAGCTTGTCTTCGGTATCGCCATCGGGATCCTGGTTATGCTTTTCCGGAAAGCTCTCGGTCCCACCGAGGGGGTAGCCTTCTCCATACTGATCATGAATGCTTTCGTGCCGCTCATTGACCGGCTCACCAAGAGGCCCAAGTTTGGAGAGATTCCGGCTAAAAAAGCAGCCGTCGCGCCGGCCAGGCCTGCGGTATCGAAGGGCAATTAAAATCGAGGGGGTGTGATAAATCCATGAAGATCTCACGTCGTAGCTTTTTGAAGTTAACCGGGGCCGCAGCCGCCGCTTCCGCCCTGGCCGGAGCAGGTTTCCCGGGCCGGGCCGCGGCTGCCGAGCAGATCCGCGTGCACTACGCCCGCGAAATCCCGACTATCTGCACATTCTGCGGCGTCGGCTGCAGTATTATCTGTTCGGTGAAAGACGGTATCGTAATCAACACCGAAGGTGACCCCGACAACCCCATCAACGAGGGGGCGCTCTGCAGCAAGGGCAGCTCTCTTTACAATATCTCCTATATCTACGATGCCAAGGGGAGGCCAAAGCCCAACCCCAACCGCCTGACCCGGCCTCTCTACCGGGCTCCCGGGAGCGACCGGTGGGAGCCGAAAAGCTGGGACTGGATGTACGAGGAAATTATCAAGCGCATCAAGGAGACCCGGGACAGCAGTTTTGAAACTGCTGACGAAAACGGCGTCACCGTGAACCGGACCCAGAAGATCGCCTGGCTGGGCAGCGCCTTCTGCACCAACGAGGAGAACTATCTATTTAACAAGATGGCGCGGGCCATGGGCGTGATCAATATTGACCACTGCGCCCGTCTCTGACACTCTTCCACGGTCGCCGGTCTTGGCGCCACGTTTGGAAGAGGCTGCATGACCAATCACTGGATCGACTACCGGAACAGCGACGTCCTCATGAATATCGGCGGCAACACCGCGGAAAACCATCCCATCTCCATGAAATGGATTGAAGAGGCGCGCCGCAAGCGGGGAGCGAAGCTCATCGTCGTCGACCCGCGCTTTACCCGCACCGCAGCGGTAGCCGACCTTCATGTGCCCATCCGGCCGGGAACGAATATCGCTTTCCTCGGCGGTTTAATCCGCTACATTTTGGAAAATGAGCTTTACCAGGAGGAATACGTCAAGTATTACACCAACGCCTCCTACCTGCTGCGGGAAGACTTTGCCTGGGATGAAGAGACGGCGCTTTTTTCCGGAGCGGAGGAAGATCGGCCCGACAAGCCGGTCAAATATGACAAGAGCAGCTGGGATTACCGCAGGGACGGCGACGGCAATGTAATTAAGGATCCCACGCTGCAGCACCCCGATTGCGTCTTCCAGGTGATGAAGCGTTTTTATGCCATGTACACCCTGGAGACCGTGAGCAAAATCACCGGCTGCGACCCGCAGCTGCTTGAAGAGTGCTATAAGCTCTACGGATCCACCGGGGAGCCGGGCAAGGCCGGCAACATGATGTATGCCATGGGGATCACCCAGTTTACCCACGGCGCCCAGAATGTCCGCGCCATCGGCATCGTCCAGCTTCTCCTGGGCAACATGGGCATCCCCGGAGGCGGGGTAAACGCGCAGCGCGGGCAGTCCAATGTTCAGGGATCAACCGATATGGCAATCCTTTACCATATCATCCCCGGCTACCTGGGAGCCCCGAAGGCGGCAACCCATCCCACCCTGGCCGACTACCTGGAAAAAGAGACCCCCCAAACCAGCTACTGGTCAAACAAGCCCAAGTTCCTGGTCAGCCTGCTGAAAGCCTTTTACGGCGATCACGCCACGCCCGAAAACGATTTCTGCTACGACTTCCTGCCCAAGCTCGATCACCGGGATCACTCCCATATCGGGATGTACAAATACATGGGCGAAGGAGAGGTCGAAGGGATGATCTGCTGGGCCGACAACCCGGCGGTAACCGGCCCTTCGGCGGCGGCGAAGCGCAACTATCAGAGCAAGTTGAAATGGCTGGTTGCCGTGGATATCTTCGAGAATGAAACGGCGTCTTTCTGGAAAAAAGAAGCCGGTTCAAACCCGGAGGAAATTCAAACCGAGGTATTCCTGCTTCCGGCGACCTGCTCTTTTGAGCGCGACGGAACGAAGGCCAACAGCGGGCGCTGGATCCAGTGGCAGTGGAAGGCGCAGGACCCGCCCGGAGAATGCAAATCTGACCTGCAGATAGTCTACGAGCTCTTCAAGAAGCTGCAGGAAACATACGCCGCCGATCCCAACGCTGTTTTTCCCGATCCCATCACCAGGATGAAGTGGGATTACGAAGACGACCTCGAGCCCGGGAAGGTGGATATCGTCAAGGTCTGCGCGGAGCTGAACGGTTACAATTGCGCTGACGGCTCCCTGCTGCTCAATTTCACCCAGCTTCAGGACGACGGCAGCACCGCCTGCGGCAACTGGATCTACAGCGGCTATTACAACAGCTACGAGGACCCGCCCTGCCGGCGGCGGATCAAGGAGAAGGAGGGAATCGGCACCAACCCGAACTGGGCCTTCGCCTGGCCGCTAAACCGGCGCATCGTCTACAACCGCTGCTCGGCCGACCCCGCAGGCAATCCCTGGAATCCGGAGCTGCCGCTGGTATGGTGGGAAGACGGCGCCTGGAAGACCAATGACGTCCCCGACTTTAATGCCACTGTCCCTCCGGAGGAGACGGCGGAGGCGCCTTACATCATGACTCCCGAATTGCAGGGGCGGCTTTTCTCATCGCAGCCCGCCGACGGGCCGCTGCCGCTGCACTTCGAACCGGCGGAAAGCCCGGTGCCGAACCTGCTTTACCCGAAGGCGACCTTCAACCCCGTCAGCCAGCGCTGGTATGACAACCTGGCCAGCTCAGAGGAGGACCGGCAGAAGTTCCCCTACATCATGACCACCTACAGGATTACCGAGCACTACCAGTCGGGGATCGTCACCCGGAACATGCCCTGGCTGAACGAGCTCATGCCGGAGCTCTTCGTAGAGATCGACCCCGAGCTGGCCGAAAAGCTGGGCATCAACGACGGCGACGAGGTCATGGTGGAGAGCAAGCGCCTCAATTCGGGAAGCGGCATTGTCGCCAGGGCCTGTATTACGAACAGGTTGAGGCCCTTTAATGTGAACGGCAGCCGACTGCACGTGGTGGGCATGCCCTTCCACTGGGGTTACTGCGGCCTGGCGAAGGGAGCTATCACCAACGACCTGAGTCCCTCGGTCGGCGACGCCAATACCACCATTCCCGAATACAAGGCCTTCCTCTGCAATATAAGGAGGGTGGAATAAAATGCAGAAAACCATGCTTATTGATACAAGCAGGTGCATCGGCTGCCGGGCTTGTCAGGCCGCCTGCAAGCAGTGGAACCAGCTGCCGGCCGAGAAAACAGAATTTAGAGGAAGTTACGAAAACCCGGCCCGCTTCTCCTCCATCACCTGGACAAAGATCGTTTTCCGGGAGCACGAGGAGAACGGCAAGGTGCGCTGGCTATTTGCAAAGCAGGGCTGCATGCACTGCACCGAGGCCGCCTGCATCAAGGTCTGCCCGGCCAATGCCATCTACCGGACGGAATTTGGAACGGTAAAGATCGACCCGCAGCGCTGCATCGGCTGCAACTACTGCGCCGCCAACTGCACCTACCAGGTCATCGGCTTTGACCAGGCCGCCAACGTGGCCCGCAAATGCACCTTCTGCCACGATCGCATCGCCAACGGCAAGGAGCCGGCCTGCGCGAAAACCTGCCCCACCGGGGCGATCACATACGGCGAGCGGGCCGATCTAACCGCCCTGGCTCAACAAAGGGCTGCGGAGCTTCAAAAAGCCGGCTACAGCGAAGCAAATGTTTACGGAATTGAGGAGCTGAACGGCCTGGGCATGATCTACGTGCTGCAGGAGAGGCCCGCGGCTTACGGGCTGCTTGAAAATCCGCGGATCAGGCTCTCCACCGTGGTGTGGGATTATATCTTCAAGCCGGTGCGTATCCTGGTGGTCATCGCCGCCTTCTTTGCTCTCTGGGTAAACCGCGGCGAGTCCAAAAAGGAAAGCGCCTGATCCGGGAGGTTTGACGTTGGAAGATGGGGCGGTGCCTGTACCGCCCCGTTTTTTTAAATCCCCCTAAATCCCCCTTTAAGAAAGGGGGACTTACCTAAATGCCTCACTTTGCAAAAGTGCACATTCTCCCCCCTTGAAAAATGGGAGGCTGGGGAGGATTTGTTCTCCCCCTTGGGAAAAGGGCACAGTCAGCTAGCTCTTACCCCTTTGGAAAAGGAGGCCCGTGGGGATTTCATAAACTCCCCTCTTTACAAAAGGAGGGAAGGGGGGGGATTTCATACCCCCCCCTTTACAAACCCGGCATATGAACACTGCAGACCTCGGGCCGGGCATCCCCGGCCCCTACATTTTTTGGCAGGTCAGATTATGGATTGCAGGGGCGGGTTTCCATGCCCGCCCGCCTTGCTACCCTATAAACGCAATAGTCGACTGCAATAACCGTTTCAGGCTCGGGCCGCATTTTTGGCGGGTTAAAGATTGGTATATATTTGTAGGGGCGAGGCATGCCTTGCATGTTGAAGGTCGGAAGTTGGAGGTCAGAGGTCGGAGAAAATAACAAAGATCCAGGAGCCTGTCTCAAAGGACATTTATTAGAAAAAAATCCTTTGTGTTTGTAGGGGCGAGGCATGCCTCGCCCGGGCGGGGCACAGGCATTTGCCTGACAGGGGTCTTTTGCAGAAAACGCAGCATTTTTACTGCTTAAACTGTAAGGGATCGGGCGGCTCATGAGCCGCCCCTACAATCTTTAAACGGGACAGCCTCGTTTTATTGTCATCTGAGCGAAGCGAAGGATCTCAATACTCAACCTTGGCATAGCAGTAGTATTCAGTGCAAGGGCTTATTTTCCAGGTAATAGATGATCTCGCCGAAAACCTGCTTGACCGTTCCTTCCTTGAGTTCATCGGCGAAGACGGCCACCGCCGCCCGCGCATTTTCAAGGGGGTAAAAACCGGCAATCCAATAATTGAGAATCTGCCGCCCGTCGCTGCCGTATCTTCCACTTTCGGCGGTGCCCGTTTTCGCCGCCGCCGGTGACTGGGTCCTAGCAGCCTGCTGCGCGGTCCCCCGGGCCACGACCTCTTGCAGCAAATATTTTAGCTTGTTTACCGTGGCCGGGCTGAGAATTCTGCTCCCCCGCCTGGCCCAGAAGCGGGCCGTGTCCCGCCCCTGCCGGTCGGTCAGTCCCAAAACCAGACGCGGCTGCACCTTCTGCCCGCCGTTGGCCAGGGCCGCCATCATCGCCGCCGCCTGCAGCGGCGTCACCATCACCTCTCCCTGCCCAATGGCGGAGTTGGCCTGCGCCCGGCGCGAGAACAGCTCTTCCGGTAAAGGTATATACCCGGCTTCTTCTTCAGCAAGCGGCAGGCCGCAGCATTCCCCCAGGCCGAATCGCCGGGCATAGGCGGCGATCTTTTCCGGTCCCAGTTCCAGGGCCAGGTTGATAAAAACGCTGTTGCAGGAATGAGCAAAGGCCTCCACGAAAGTGATCTCTTCCTTGAGGTGCAGGTTGCTGCAGGGGAAATAGAGGCCGTCCACAGTAACACCACCGGGGCAGTGGAAGATCTGAAAAAGCGAGGCCAGCCCTTCTTCAAGGGCTGCAGCGGCAACAACTACCTTAAAGACTGAACCCGGCTGGTAGGCGCAAAGAGCCCGATTGATGAGAGCTCCATTTGTCTCTTTTAAATATGAAGCCAGCTCGGCGGCCTTGAAATTGGGCCGGCTGGCCATGGCCAGGATATCTCCATTTGCGGGATCAATCACCACCACCGCCCCCTTCCGGATGCGGCGGTCCATAATCTTTTCCACCTCTCGCTGCAGGTCCAGATCCAGTGAAAGAAGAACATTTTTGGGAGAGAGGCGCTCCTCTTTTTTTCTGTAGCCCAGCCCCGGGATAAGACGATTCCTTCCGTCAACCACTGCCCCGATAATTTTTTGCTGGCCGCAGGAGAGAGTATGGTCAAAAGCTAGTTCTATGCCGCTAACGCCGGTCCCTTCGCTTTCGTTCATGTAGCCGACCAGGTGTGAAGCCAAAGCGCCAGGCCCGTAGCGCTCCTTGCGAATGGCGGCGAGCAGCCCCGGATAAGAAGATGCGGCGGCTAGCTGCAACTCGTTCAAGTCCGAATCCAACCAAAAAGGCAGGGTCTCATGCGGCGGCGCGGCAATTTTGTCGATCCCCTGCAGCGAAGCAAAGCTGCGGATAATCTCTTCTTCACATCCGCGGTAATGCGTCGGGAAAGCGAGAAGACTTAAGCGCTGCCGCCCGCCGAGAAGGGAACGGCCAAAACGATCCTGAATATCACCGCGACCGTCATACAGCATGGCGCTTTGAAAGCGCTGCCGCACCGCTTGCAGGGAGAGGTTTTCGCTCCGTAACAGCTGCAGGCAAAAAAGCCTAGCCCCCAGCAGAAGAAAACAGCAGCTAAAGATCATCAACAACCGGAGGGCTCTTTTCTGGCAGTCTAAAAGACTCACAATGACCCACCCCCGGTTAAATTTTCCACCGGGGGTGGTTTTTTATACACTCATATAAATCTCTAAATAGCCCTTCTGAGCAACATACCAATAAAGTATCCAAAGAAGCCCGCCGCGGCAAGCATGAACACTGCAAGAACCCATGTTTTCCAGCTTAATTTCAAGCCTTCCCCTCCTTACTTCGGTATGGCCGGCAGGAATTAAAATAATCATAATAAATTAATATAATTAGAACATTCTTGTTTAAGTGGAATAATTCCTCTTAAATTTTCTTTTTAACAACAGGCCGCCCAGTATCATCAGGAAGCCAAGCAGAGTAATACCGATAGTAGAAACGGCGCCGGTTGTTCGCGGCAAATCCGTGGTTAAAGTTACTTTAAGAACCCCGCTGTAGCTGTCGCCGGGGTTAAGGTTCTGCAGATTAAAAAGAGCTTCCCGGGGGCTGATGGAGATCTTGTAAGAGACAACTTTCCTGTCCGGATCCAGCAGTTCAGAAATCAAGGTAAATTTAGTTACCAGCCTGGAGCCCTGGTACTCGTTTCCCGTTTCGGGTCCGGGTAGATGGACATGAAAATTGATCGAAAGCGTCTCTCCGGTGTAAACCGGCCCGGTCAGGACGCTCAGGTTGAAGGGGCCGACAAGTCCGCTCATTGACCCGTTGTAAAGCGTGCGGCCGCGGCATTCCACTTCGAGGATTAACTGCTCGTAAAGGCTGCCGGGCTGCCCCGGCAGAGGGTTTGCTTCCACAACCTCTTGTTTCAGCCAGAGATTAACCCGGGTCCGCTCCACGGCATAGGTATAGTAAGGCTCCGCCAGCAGAAAAAGGCCGATGAAAGCAATTAAAATGCCTGCGATCATCAGCACCGAGCCGCTACTGCGCCGGGGGAATGCAATTCTTCTTAAAAATTTAATTGGCGCCATATTTTGTAATGCCTGCTGCATCATTGAGGTGGTAAATCCCCCTTCGCATCCCTGTTCAAGGGAAGCAATTCCGGCCTGTTTAATCCGGAATAACCAGGATATAAGGATCATCGCCAGTGCCGGAACCGCCCCTAACGTAGAGGCCGTCCATCAGGGACAGCGCCGGGCGCACCCCGTAGAGGTTTGTTTTCGAGGCGTGGCCGGTTCCTCCGCTCGCATTAACGTAGTGGCCCCGGTTATCATTCTGTTGAGAACCCAGCCACCATTCTGAGCCGATAGCCCGTATGAGGCTTTGATGCAACTGTTGGGCTTGTTGTTGGGTTAAAAGGCTGGAGCTCTCCGCCACTGCGGTGAAGCCCAGGTAATATTGCTGGCCCTGCTGGCGAGCGCTTTCCCAGCCGGCCTGCCCCAGCGGAGTTCTTAAGAGAGCCCAGTTTTCCCCGATCTTCTGGAATAGTACGCCGCTTATTTCAACATAGCCGCCGTCGTTCAGGTCGTTAAAGGCCAATGGCGGGATCAGATCTACAGATACCGATGCTTCGGCGCGCACCTCTGTTCCGCTATAGATGGCGGTGGCCACGGCCGTATTCACCAGCGGGCCGGGC
>JAAZHP010000311.1 GCA_012510625.1 Bacillota bacterium | reverse complement strand
CCATCCTGAGCGAAGCGAAGGATCTTAAAATTTTCCCTTTCTCAAGGGGGCTGGGGGATTTATATGTTTTTAACTGTTTACGGCATTATGAATCGAATAACTCTCACCTCCAGCTTCTTACCTCCCACCTCTCAATTGGGTAGGGGCGGGCTTCCATGCCCGCCCGCCGGTTTCCATCCCCGCCCGATAGACTGCCTATTTGCCCGGAGGGGAAGATGGCAGCAGCCCCGCCGCAGAAATGCTTCTTTTGACTCTTACGCCTGCTGTGGCGGCAAAGGCGATCTTGGCCAGATCCGCCGGCAGAAAGGGAAGAACCCCTGCAATTACGGCCTCTGCGGCGCTGTAGCCCATGAGCAGGGCCAGCTGCACTGTGCCCATCAGGTAAGTGCAGCCGAGGCAGCAGAGCATGGCCGCAGCGGTGCGGAGGATGCCGGGCGTGTAATGCTTTTCCAATAGCTTGCCGCAGATAAAGACACCAGGAAGGAAACCCAGGAGATAACCGCCGCTGGGGCCAAAGAGAACGCCCGGGCCTCCCTGGCCATACGAAAAGACGGGGGCACCGGCGGCACCCAGCATAAGGTAAGCCAGTAAAGCGATAAAACTGTTTTTGCCGCCAAGCAGCAGCCCGGCCAGGAATACAGCAATTAACTGTCCTGTAAGCGGCACCGGGCTGAAGGGGAGGGGAATGCTGATCTGGGCCAGAACGGCGATGAGTGCGGTAAAAAGAGCGATCCGGCTTAATTCACGCAGTGACATGTAAACCTCCTAGTAGACAATCTCCCCGCAGAGAATGCGGCGGCGCCGGCCCCGGTTATCTTCAATCAAGAGGGCGCCTTCCGCATCGAGGTCCACCGCTTTTCCCTCCACAATTTCGCCCTGCCCGGCTCCGGCAAGCTTAACCTCACTTCCCAGCGTGGCGCTGAACTCTTTCCAGAGGGGTTGAAAGGGAGCAAAACCTTCTTTGAAAAAGAGCTCCAGGCTGCGGCGCAAATCTTTTAAAAGGTCGAGAAAAAGAGCGGTGCGCTCAAAAGCAATCCCGCTTTCAAGATATAGAGAGGTGGCGCTTCCGCGCAGCTCTGCCGGGAAGTCTTCCGCCCGGTGATTGATATTCAAGCCTATGCCCAGCACGATATAGAGCAGCGCCTGCCCACCCGTTCTGCCTTCGGTAAGGATTCCCCCCATCTTTTTACCGCCGATGAGCAGGTCATTGGGCCACTTTACCGAGACTTGCACGCCGGTGCATTCGCGCAGCTTCCGGGCGGCAGATGCCGCGGCGGCCAGGGTTAGCGGCGCCGCCGCAGCCGGATCGGCTTCCGGCGGACGCAGCAGTATGGAAAAATAGATCCCCTTACCGGGAGGTGAATGCCACGAACGGCCCCTCCGCCCGCGCCCTGCGCTCTGGGCATCGGCAAGGACCACCGTGCCTCCGGGAGCGCCTGCTTCCGCCAGGCGGCGCGCTTCCGTATTGGTCGAACCGAGGTGCGGGTAATAGCGTATGCCACTGGCATCAAGCATCTGCGTATTGAAAGAACCGCGGCGGACCATAGCTTATATGCTGTCTCCCAACAGGTAATTATATACAATCATAAACACCGGAATTCTCCTTGTCAAACCGGCAAGGTTCTATCCCGTGGGAATTGGCAAAAAAAAGTGGCACAGCCGGTTGCTGTGCCGGTACGAGATATATTTAAAAGAGGGGGTCAACTTGCTTTTATTATAAAGGCGGAATATTACAGGAATGTTACAAAGACATATTATTTTTATTACAAAAATGGCTTTTTTCGATAAAAACCGTGAACGATTCCAATAGCGGGTAATAACTGCAGCTTGTTCCACCGCGGGACGGCAGATTTAACAAAGTTGGACGATGGCGATGGCAGGAATCCTTTCTCACTGGAAGCAACACGGGATTTCCCTGTTTAAACGGAAATATGTACGGGGTAACAGCTACTTTGCACGACCAGGATTATAAATTGCCCTCCGAGGTTAACTCAATCCTTAGGGCTGCAATGGCCAGTATATCTCGTTGCTCCAGCCGCGGGGGATGCAAAATGGGGAGCTTTCTCCGTAACGGTGGCATATCTCCGGTTGACTTTAAGAGTGGAAAAGAATAATATATTTTTCAACAGCCAGGTATAAGAGGTGAGGGTGTGACTAGGGAGATTCTACCCCCGGCTTATGATCCGGACGATGTTGAAGAGCGCTGTTACCGTTTTTGGCTCGAGGGAGACTATTTCCGGGCGGGCAAAGATAAAAAGAAACCTGCTTTTACCATCGTAATTCCACCGCCCAATATTACCGGCTCCCTGCATATGGGGCATGCTCTTGATATCACCATTCAGGATGTGCTGACCCGCTGGCGCCGGATGCAGGGCTGCGACGCTCTCTGGCTGCCGGGAACGGACCATGCCGGGATTGCCACGCAGATCCGGGTGGAAGAGGAACTTGCAGACGAGGGGCTGACCCGCCATGCTCTCGGGCGGGAACGCTTCCTGGAGAAGGTCTGGGAGTGGAAAGAAAGATACCACGATCATATCATAAAGCAGCTTTACGCACTGGGGGCTTCCTGCGACTGGTCGCGGGAGCGCTTTACCATGGATGAAGGCTGCTCCAGGGCAGTGCGGAAGGT
>JAAZHP010000310.1 GCA_012510625.1 Bacillota bacterium | reverse complement strand
GCTTTCTACTGTTGACATGATTAGATCCTTCTTTCTTTGGTCGATTTGGTAAAAATCTTTCTACTTTCTCTCCGGTCGGAGCTGCCGCCGCAAAAGGCAATCAGAGTTATGGCCAACCCGGCCAGGAACAGGGCCAGGTAAGGCGCCGGCAACACCCGATCAAGCAAGAGGTTGAGTGTGCTTCCCGCCGCGGTGGAGATAAGAAGCATCATCACCGTGGCTATAGCCATATCCTTAAGCCCCAATTCTTTGATCATAACAGTAAAGGCGGCTACACAGGGGAAATAGGTGGCCAGGACAATGCAGCCGATAACAAACTGCCGGGCCGTAAGATCTAGGGGCAGCAGCATGGCCACGGCAACATCCTTGCGCAGAAAACCTATGAGAATCGTGGAGACAGCATCCCTGGGCAGGCCAAGCAGCCCCTGGAAGAGGGGAGCAAAGGCTGCAGAGAGGAATTCTATCGCTCCGGTAAAATGAAGCAAATTGACCATCAGGATGCCGCCAAAGATATAGGGTATGGCTTCGGTAAAGAAGTGATTCATGCGCATGCCCACCTTTTGGAGCTGCGCCTTGAAGCCGGGCCACCGGTAGGGCGGTATCTCGACGATCATGGAGGGGGTATAGCCCGGAAGGCCCCGATCAAGTATCAGGCCCGTTGCAACCCAGATCAGAAAGAGCATGGCCAGAATGACCGCGAGATAGGCCCCGCCGTAGCGGCCGGCCAGGGCGATGATCAGCGACATCTGGGCGGCGCAGGGAATGGCTACCACCAGCATGGTGCTGGCAATTAACCGCTCCCGCCTGCTATCAAGGTTGCGCACGGCCAGTATCGCGGGCACGTTGCAGCCGAAGCCGAGAAGCGTGGGAATGATGGCAAAGCCGTGCAGCCCCAGGCGGTGCATCAACCGGTCGCTCATCACGGCAAGGCGGGGTAGATAGCCGCAGTCTTCCAGGAAACCGAGAGCAAGGTAAAAGAGGAGCAGGAAGGGCAGCAATATGCCAAAGACTACAAAAATCCCCGTGCTGAGCAGCCCCATCGATTCTTCAAGGTGAATCGCTCCCTCGATATACTCGCCGATAAGCAGATCATGCCAGAAGCCGCCTTCTCCCAGCCACCGGCTGATTGTTTGGAGCAGGGGCAGGTAAACCGGTTCAAAAAAGAAGCTTACCAGCAAGTCCTGGAGCTTTTCGCCAAATTCAATAACGATTTTAAAAGCAAGATAGAGCACCGCCGCGGCAATGGGAACCCCGGTGAGCGGGCGGATACTGGCCAGCTCCAGCGCTTCGAGCCAGGTCTGGCGGCGGCGGGTCACCCGCTGCACCCTCTTAATTATTGATCCAATCCAGGTCCAGCGTTCATCTGCAGAAAGCGCCTTCCCGGCGGCGCGCCTGGCACCCGGCAAAGCCTCGACCAGCTCCGGCAGGCCCTTGCCGCTGATCGCCACCGTGGGAATTACGGGAACACCGAGCAGCTCCTGCAAGAGAGAAACATTTATTTTTATCCCCTTTTGAACCGCTTCATCGATTAAATTCAAAACCACAATCATGGGAACTTTCCGCTCAAGAAGCTGGCTCGTTAAATAGAGGTTGCGCTCGAGGTTGGTGGCATCGACCACGTTGATCACTATGTCAGCCGAATCTACCAGGCCGGCGGTGACCTCCTCGGCCCGGCAGGTCGGTTCAAGGCTGTAAGTTCCCGGGGCATCGAGAACTTCCCAGGCCCGGCTGCCGGCCTGGAGCCGCCCGCGGGTATATTCGACCGTGGTCCCGGGGTAATTTGAAATCACCACTCTCGCCCCGGTCAAATGCGAAAAAATAACACTTTTCCCCACGTTGGGGTTGCCCACCAGGACTATTCTGCGTTCGCGCTGCATTTGTTTTAACACCCCTCAAACGGTCTGGTACCCTCTATTTATTTTTCTATTTCCACAAAAATACGTCTGGCGCAGCCATGGCCCAAAGCAACACGAGTCCGATCTATCTCCACCACCACCGGACCTCTTGAGACGGCGCTCAGCTTGGTAATTTTTTTTCCGGGATAAAGCCCCAGGGCCTGCAGCCTTGCAGCCATGCCGCGGCCGCCGTAGATCTGCCTGATCCGGCCCGATTGGCCTGTTTTCATTTCGACCAGAGATACTACTTTCAGTTTGCTCACCTCTCCACTAAGTTAACCATGCCTAACATCTGTCGAAAAATTTATAGGGTCAGTCTTTTTCCCCCTTTATATCATTAAAGACGTTAAAGCCACTGCAGTAACCGCCCTTGATTAAAAAGCCCACGAGCCTCTCGATGGTCTCGCTGCTGACCGCATGTTCCATCTGACAGGCATCCTTCTCCGCGGTCTCATGGTCCAAGCCCAGCACCTCAATGAGAAAACTGCGCAGCACCTCGTGACGGTGTTTGACCACCTGCCCGTAATAGCGCCCCCGTTCAGTCAGCTCCACGGGGCCGTAGCGGTCCTGGATAATCAGGCCCTGCTCGCGCAGCTGGCTCAAGGCCTGGCTCACACTGGCCTTGGTCAGATTAAGCCGCTCGGCGATATCGGTAACCCGAACTGTTCCCAGGCGGTTGGAGAGATTGAGGATCTCCTCCAGGTAATTTTGCATCGCAGCGCTCAGCGGGAG
>JAAZHP010000309.1 GCA_012510625.1 Bacillota bacterium | reverse complement strand
TAATAGAGGGATTTGTGCAAACCCCTTTACGGTTACAACCGCTGGCGAGGAATTCCTTTCTTTAGTCCAATAAACAAAAAAAGAGCTAACATTGAAAAATAATATAGAAAATGCAGGATTGTGCCAATTTTTGACGTAATTAACATAAAAGACTAAAAATTATTCTATGTTCTTGGTGATTCGTTTGATTTTAGTTTTATTATTGCAGTGCGTCTTATAGAATTTTTGATTTGGTTTTTCATACTTGTTGTACTTTAATAAAAGCTGGGAATTGATCATTAAAGTATTGGTATGGGACGATTTAATGGCGGCAGCAGGGAGTTACCGTCCTAGGGCTAATATTATTCTTAGTCTACTTTCCTACTCTTATAACCCGGATGGATAATGCGACGATAAACAGGGGCAAAAATGATTGAAGCGGAAAATGTGGAGAGATTAAAATGACAGAATCCAAAGTTATTAACGATAATTGGAATCCAATTGCTGTTGATCTTTACTGTGGTTGTGGCGGATTGACGACCGGGTTAAAGCAGGCAGGCTTTAAAGTAATTGCCGCCGTTGACAACGATCCACTGTCTATTCTTACGTATTATGAAAATCATCCCGAAGTTAAATTGTATGCCGAAGATATTAGAGATATTAAAGCAGATAAGTTTATGGAAGAACTTGGTTTGGAGCCAGGCAAACTTGATTTGTTGGCGGGGTGTCCTCCTTGTCAAGGGTTTTCTTCGGTACGTACGCTCAACGGCGCTTTAAATATCGATGACCCCAGAAATGACCTTTTGTTGGAATTTCTTAGGTTTGTGGAATTACTTATGCCGAAGGCTGTAATGTTTGAAAACGTTCCCGGTTTGTCTAAGGATGAAATATTTTTTTATTTCTGCGAACGAATGAAACAACTGGGTTATTTGGATAAGTATGATATTTTGGATGCCGCAAATTATGGTGTTCCCCAGCGAAGGCGAAGGTTAATATACATTGCAGGCTATGGTTTCAAAATACCTTTTGCCAATGTTGCCGCGGAGCGTGTTACGGTACGCCAAGCAATAGGACATTTGCCCAAAGCAGGTGAAAGCGGTGATCCTTTGCATGACATGGGTGAGAAACGAACTGCCCGGGTAATGGAAAAAATAGCAATGATTCCGCCAGACGGCGGTAGCCGTACCGACTTGCCGGAAGAAAAACAGTTAGAATGTCATAAACGATGCAACGGTTTTAAGGATGTCTATGGCCGTATGGCCTGGGACGATGTGGCACCAACTATTACAGGCGGTTGTTTTAACCCCTCCAAAGGAAGATTCTTGCATCCTGTTGAGAACAGAGCCATTACTATGCGTGAAGCGTCCTTGTTGCAGGGGTTCCCGCCTGACTATAAGTTTCCGATTAGGACCAGCAAATCCGCAATAGCTTTAATGATTGGCAATGCTTTGCCTCCGCCTTTTATAAAAGCCCATGCATGTTCGATAAAGCAAGCGATTTACTCCAATCAGCAAGTATAGATTTGGAGGTTTTTGTTTTGAATAAAGAGCAGATTAGAGAACGGTTGTTGCGTGACTTGACACCGGATCAATCCAAAGCGGTACAATCGGAGAAACGCAGGGTCTTGGTTGTGGCCGGTGCTGGTTCAGGCAAGACTGAAGTAATGGCCAGGCGTATCGCATGGTGGGTCGGGGTGAAGAACGTTCCCAAAGAAAGTATTGTGGCTTTTACGTTTACCGAGAAGGCAGCCGAAGAAATGAAGTTTAGAATCAGGTATTGGATTGGTGAAATTACCCCACCGGACGAGGATATTAGCTTGGGCGGGATGTACGTGGGTACGATTCATGGTTTCTGTTTGGCCAAGCTGCGGGATTTCTGGCCGGATATTTATCATAATTACGATATTCTTGATGAAGCCGCCAGAATGGCTTTAATATTACGCGGTTTTAATAATATTCTTGGGTTAAACGGCCTTCGTTCAGCACTGAGGGGGTCACAATCTGATACCATTGAACAATTCATTACGGCATACGATCAACTTCATGAGCATAATCGCTTTATAATAGAACTGCCTTCCGAAACGCCTCCCTTCCGCCTGGGTCCTGAAGAAAAGGAATGGTGTAAAAAGGCACGCCTGCTTACACAAGTTGGCAATGATAGAGCAGCGAAAGCTTTTGCCGTCTCGGCTGCCAGATACTATTCTTATCTTCGGTGCAGGCGATTTCTTGACTTTAGTACCAGTCAGACTGAGTTTTTATCCAGATTAAAAGAAGATACAGAACTGATGGAATCGTTGAAGGCGCAACAAATACACTTGGTGGTTGACGAGGTTCAGGATATAAACTCGGTTCAGTTGGATATTATCCGTGTTTTGACAGGGGACTATGGGTACCTTACCGCCGTTGGAGATCATCGCCAGTCAATTTATGGTTTTCGAGGCGCCAAGGTTGAAATTATCGGTAAGATGTGGAATCAATTCAAGGAGGATCCTCATTCTGAAGTTGTCGATTTACGGGAAAATTTTCGTTCAACACCCCGAATAATTAAGATTGCCAACAGGTGGTCCGAGACGATAACTCCTGCGGCCGGTATGACAACGCCGTTTATGCGACATGGTAAAGCCGACCGTGTGGATATGCATCCCTCTCATGTTGCTCTGGTAAATTTCAAAGAACGTAAAGAAGAAGCGGCCTGGATTGCTCGGGCAATTCGAGCGATAGTACCTTCGGAAGTTGAAGGAGCCCGGCATGATAAACGCGACGGCACTTATAGAGGTCTTGCTCTTTCAGATATTGCGATTTTGGTCCGTTCTTCAAGAGATGTGCGTACCTATATGGAAGTGTTGGAAGACGCCGGTATACCCTCGGTTGTCCGAGGAGGGCCGGATTTGTTTTCGCAGCCCGAGGTCCTTTTCTTCATAGCGGCTCTTGCCATTTCGGCAGGAGTTGAACAATTCTACGGTTCGCCACATGATTCGAAAAGTCTGCCCAATAGAATAAGAAGTGTTCTTGGTTGTACTCCGGAGCCCGAACCTGTTCTACGAGAATCGGCGCGGCTTTTAAGGCGATCGGGGCTTTCACTCAGCCGCGAGGCGGAAGACCGGCTTTATTTTGCTGCCGAAGCGCTTAAGGAGAGAATATTTGATAATCGATTTTTTAATGCCGATGACGTGAGTGCATTTCGAACCCATAAACTTCGCGAGTTTCTATTAAGCAGACGGCTTCTTCGACGGGTTTTTCCACAGCAGATTTTTCACTGGTTGCTTTCCGAGGCGGAAGTTTATAGATGGGATACGTGTGAAGGCAGAAGTGAAGCCGCCATGTTTCACTTGGGGACTTTGAGCAGTCTGGTTACAGGTATTGAAACACCGGGATGGACCAGTGTTGACGATTACAAGTGGCAAATTATCGGTCTTTATCAGTACGGAGCAGAAGGCGGTCGTACGCCTGAGCAACCTTTGATTGTTAAACCAAATGCTGTTACCATCAGCACAATCCATGCTGCAAAGGGTCTTGAATTCGCCGCTGTTTTTTTGGCGGATGTTTGTGCAAATCGTTTCCCTAGCTCGTATGCCCGCAAAGCGGTGAAAGTGCCACTTTCAGGAGACATAGTTGCTGAAATAGATATTGACGGTCTTTCAGATAATGATAATTATGACGGTGAAAGACGTTTAATGTACGTTGCCCTTACCAGAGCTGAAAGGTTTTTGGTAATCAGCCGATCCGGTGAGAAGAGATCAAGATTTATTCATGAGTTGGAGAGCATTGTTGCGGAATCGGGTGGAACGGTTACCGATGACGTAGGCAAACTTCTTAATGAAATTCGCCATGCTCCATTGGAATATAAACGGGAAGAACAATTGTTCACTTCTTTTTCCGATCTGCGTTATTACTTGGGATGCCCCCATGATTTTTATCTTAGAAAAGTTCTCGGTTTTTCACCGACAATAGACCAGGCTTTTGGCTATGGCAGGGGTATCCACAATTTGCTTCGTGTCGTTCACTCCAATCCCGCCTATTGGGCTGAACTTGCCAAAAACAGAGCCAAACTTGAAGAGGGAATTAAATCGCTGATAGAGAGCGGTTTTTTTTACCTACGTTATACAACGGGTGAACCGGCGGAGAATATGAGACGCAAGGGAGTTCAGATCGTGGCGGATTATATTCAGCATTATGCTGAAGAGCTGCGTGAATTGACATTTGAACCGGAAAAAGAGTTTGAGACACTTGTCGAATACGAGGATGGTAATGGCGGTGCTTTAATAAGTGGAGCTATAGATATTGTACGTCGAGACGATCCGCCACGGGTGACTTTGATTGACTTTAAGTCCGGAGATCTGGAATCCGACAAGCACCAACAGCTTGATGAGGACGAGATGAGGCTTCAGCTCGGAATATATGCCGTCGCCGCCAAAAAGGAACTTCAATATGAACCGGACAAGGGTTTGGTACGTTATTTGGGTGCCGACCGTAGCAAAGGTGAAAAAGATGAATTGGTTGTCTCTTTAGATTCCCAATCTATTGAGGAGGCCAAGAAGGTTGTAGTCAATACTGCCATGGCTATTCGCGATAGAAAGTTTAAATGCGGTCCATTTAAACCTGGGCGAGCCGGTGAAGACCGTTGTAAATCATGTGACTTTACAGGCATTTGCGGAATGGTGCGGCTATAAAATATAAAATGCACAATCCTGGAGGTATTGGTCGTGGCTGATGTATTTTCTAAAGAAAAGCGTTCCGAAATCATGTCCCGGGTTCGTAGTAAAGGCAACCGTGCTACTGAGGAGAAATTGGCATCACTATTCCGTGCAAACGGTTTTAAAGGTTGGCGCAGAAACTACCGCCTTTTTGGAAGCCCCGACTTTGTGTTTCCCAAAAAGAAGATTGCAGTGTTTGTTGACGGTGAATTTTGGCACGGACATCCTACACTTGGACAAGTACCCGAAACAAACACCGAGTTTTGGATAAGAAAAATTGAAAAAAACAAAGCAAGAGACCGCTTGGTCAACCAGACTTTGGAAGAAAAAGGTTGGATAGTTGTCCGTATTTGGCAACATGAACTAAAAGATGGAAAATGGCATGATAAAATATCAAAGGCTTTCAAGGAGGCCGAAGAATTAAAAGAGAAGTAATAATTCAGGTATCAGGAACGAGTATTAGGGCCAATCTTTTTGATAACAGGTTTTCCATTCTAATTTACCGGGTAAAAGCCGGAATATTAGAAACAGGCTACAAGCCTGTTTTATTATTTAAGAGAAATAAAAGGAAATTGTTGCAATAAGAAGAAAATTAGCGGTGTTCAGCGTGAAGGCCAGGGATGAGTGGGTGGGATGGACCGTTGAAAAGCGAAGAGAGCGCTTGAAGCATGTGATGGATGCCTTTATCCTGGGGGCGGTGCCGCCGTACAGCTATCTGCTGGGGGGAAAGCTGGTGGCCATGCTCGCCGCCAGCAACGAAGTGCGGCAGGCATTCCGTGAAAAGTACCGGGGACAAGCGGTCGACGATCAGCGGCTCCCGCCACGACGGGCAGCTGGCCATGATCACCACCACCTCCGCCTTGGGCCGCTCTTCCATCTATAACCGCCTCAAGTATCACGACCGGCCGATGTACCTAAGCGTG
>JAAZHP010000061.1 GCA_012510625.1 Bacillota bacterium | reverse complement strand
GCATAAAAAGTGGTCAGCAAAACCGCCCCCGCAGCCACATCTTTGGCGATATGCGCCAGCCTGTGCTGCTCCTTTGTGGCCAGGTCCACCGCCTTTTCGATAGCCGTGTTGATAGTTTCAGCAATCAGGACAGCAAATACGGCCGACAGGATCAAAAAGAACTCCCATCGCTCAAGATGAAGCAGAAAAGCCAGTACGAGGACTGCTGCGCCGGCGGCGGCATGAATGGCCATATTGCGCTGCGTGGCAAAGCAGTAGGCGAGACCGGCAAAGGCGTCCCGGAAACTGCGGAGAAGACGTTCCATCATCTCTCATCTCTCCCTCACCGGAAACTGTTCCACCATGTTGAGAATCTCTTCCTCTTTCTGCCGCATCGCGGCAGCGGCGGCCTCACTTTCGTGGTCATAGCCCAGCAGGTGCAAAAGGCCGTGAATTGCAAGAAGCAGGGCCTCCCGTTCGCAAGAGTGCCCGGCGGCGGAAGCTTGCTCCTCCGCCCGCTCCATAGATATATATACATCACCGATTATAACCCCGCCGGGATCCTCCGCAGCGGTTCTTTCCTGGCCGGCCGCCTCGAGCATGGGAAAAGAGAGCACATCGGTGGGGCCGTCAAGACCGCGGTAGCGGCGGTTCAGCTCCTGCAGCAAACTGTCATCCGCCAGGACAACAGCCAGATCACCGTGTTCAAGCTGATGTTCGGCCAGCAGGAGACGCGCCGCTGCAATCAGCTTCTTCCGCAAAGCTTCAGGCGGCGGGTCAACACCGGTCCAGTGCACGGAAACGCTCACCGGGAAACATTCCTCTCAAGCTCCGCTTTTAAATCTTTTTCCGGATATTCAACCCGGGCATGATATATGCCCGCCATGATCTTGACAAAGGCATCCCCGATCCGGTCCAGCTCTTTCAGCGTGAGATCGCACTCATCCATCTGGCCGCTGTTCAGCTTCTCCTTGATAATGCGCCGGATCAAAGCCTCGACCCGGTTGCCGGCGGGATTGGAAAGCGAGCGGACTCCTGCCTCGATGGAATCGGCCAGCATGATGATCGCCGCCTCCTTTGTTTGCGGCAGCGGCCCTTCGTAGCTGAATTTTTCAGCGGAAACCTGGTCCTCTTCGCCGCAGTTTTCCAGCGCCTTCTGGTAAAAATAAAGGATCAAGCCGGTCCCGTGGTGCTGCCTGATGATATCCTCGATCGCCGCCGGCAGCCGGTGTTTGCGGGCCAGCTCCACTCCATCCTTGACATGAAGGCGAATGATCATGGCGCTCAAGTTCGGAGAAAGCTTGTCATGCGGATTTTGCCCCGAAAGCTGGTTCTCAGTAAAAAAATAAGGACGTTTCAGCTTGCCGATATCATGATAATAAGCGCCGATCCGGGTAAGCAAAGGGTCTGCATTCACCGCTTCGGCCGCGGCCTCGGCCAGATTGCAGACCATCATGCTGTGGTAGTAGGTGCCCGGCGCCTTCGTTTGAAGCTGCCGCAGCAGAGGGTGATGGGGGTTGGAAAGCTCCAGCAGGGTAATTGAGGTAGTTACCCCGAAAGCGCTTTCCAGGTAAGGCAGCAGCCCGATGGCAATAATTGAGGACAAAAGACCGCTGCCGCTGCCGGCAACCAGGGCATAGCCGAGCTCTTTGATGATCCTGCTTTCCAGGCTGAAATTTCCCCAAAAAAGAAACTGCGCCATGATCGTGGCCACGTTGGCTCCGGCAACATATAGGCCCGCCTTGGCCAGGTCGCCCCTCTGGCTAACGCGGGAAACGGCGTAAATTGCCGCCAGGCTGCCGGTGAGGGCAACGGGCACATAGCTGAGTTCGCCCCCGGTCAAAAACCCGACCAGCAAAGCAAAAACAAGCGCCATCAGCACGGCAAGGTGGTAGCCAAAAATAACGGTAATCAGGATCACTCCCATGGCCACAGGTATGAGGTAGCCTGAGAAATAAGCGGCCAGAACGGTTGCCAGCAGGGTCAGGATCGCTACCAGCCCCAGCAAAAGCAACATTTTCGGGTTTGTATAAATATTATTTACATATTTATACAGGTATATGCTTACCAGAACAAACACTATTGTCAATAGGATAAACAGTCCGAACATTCCGGGGTAATCGGCCTGCTTGCCCCGGAGCAGGCCCAGAGTTTCAAGCTGGGCCATATGCTTCTCGGTGACCAGCTCTCCTTCGCTGATGATTAGGGCATTGCGCTGCAGGATCACAGGCTCAACCTCTTTGCGGGCCGCCTCGCGGTTTCGTTCAGTCGCCGCAGGGTTGGCAATCATGTTCGGCTTCAGCAGCGGCCCGGCCAGTATTTCGGCCACCTGTTTCAACTCGGCATTAAAGGGAAATAGGGCTATCTCGCGGTTAACCTGCCGCTGCGCCGTCTCCACTCCGTTTACCTTGATTCCCTGCCGGAAAATCTCGGCCAGGGACGCTACAAGACGGCTCTCCAGGTCACCAATAATGGTTTTTTCAATCAGGAGCGCTTTAACCGTGGAAAGGGGAAGCTCTTCATCAAGCAGCGCCTGAATGGCCGCCGCTTTTTCATCGGAAGAGCTGTTTTCGTCGTCGCGGATTTCACCAACCCGGGCAAAAAAATCCTTGATCGCCGTCACGGCCTCTGCTTCAATTTCGGAATTATAATCAAATACTTCCGGAACCGCCTCGGCGGCTGCCTGGCGCAGCTGCTCGGTGGTGTATTCATCAATGGCCTCGCGCGGCGCATATATGGTCTTGGGGCTTGGCCGGCCCAGTTCCACGTAGATTCTGGCGGGCATGCAGG
>JAAZHP010000308.1 GCA_012510625.1 Bacillota bacterium | reverse complement strand
TTCCCTGGTCTGCCAGAGCTGTAGGGGCGGCTCATGAGCCGCCCGAACCCCTACCGGAGAAAAAAGCTGCTCCACTAACAGAATCACTCAGCCTTACCCCTGGCGAGACATGCCTCGCCCCTGCAATTGTTAGCGTTTTTCTTAGAGCTGCTGAAACAAGGCAAGTTTATTTGAATTACGGGGGATAATATAAGGAGTCCTTCCCTAAGGACTTTTTCCCTTTTACCACCATGACGAGATGGAGTGGAGCAGATGCGCATTTTAATGCTTACATGGGAATACCCGCCCCGTGTAATCGGAGGGATAGCTCACGTTGTCAGCGAGCTCTCGCGCGCCCTGGCAGGCGAGGGCAACGAGGTGGAAGTAATCACCACACTGGAAGAAAATCTGCCGCATACAGAGAAAAATGAGGGGGTGATCATTCACCGGGTTTTGCCTTACCACGGCCGCCCGCTGAATTTTTTCGCCTGGGTGCACCAGTTGAACCTGGCCATGCTGGAGAAGGGGGTCAGCCTCTGCCTCAGGCGGCGCTTCGACCTGGTGCACGCGCACGACTGGCTGGTTGCTTATGCCGCACGGGGAATCAAGCATATTTTTCACATGCCCCTGATTGCCTCCATCCATGCAACCGAGTTTGGCCGCAACCAGGGCTTGCATAACGACGAGCAGCGCTACATCGGCGAAGTGGAATGGTTCCTGACCTATGAGGCCTGGCGGGTGATCTGCAACAGCCGTTACATGCGCGAAGAAATTGAAGGCGTTTTCAACCTGCCACCGGACAAAATATCAATCATTCCCAACGGGATCCGCCCGGCGGCTTTCCAGGTTTCCGCACCCGACCCGGCGGTGCGGCAGAAATTTGCCGCCCCGGGGGAGAAGATCATATTTTTCATCGGCAGGCTGGTGCGCGAGAAAGGGGTCCAGCTGCTGCTCGAGGCGCTGCCTATGATCCGGGATCGTTTTCCCAATGTGCGCGCCATCATTGCCGGGCAGGGTCCCTATGCCGAAGAGCTGCACCGTCTTTCGCTTAATTTGGGTCTTGATCGGCAGGTTACATTTGCCGGTTTCATCGACGAAGAGACGCGGAATCAGCTTTATGCCCATGCCGACGTTGCTGTATTTCCCAGCCATTAC
Source organism: Bacillota bacterium (assembly GCA_012510625.1). Taxonomy (GTDB): domain Bacteria; phylum Bacillota; class Dethiobacteria; order DTU022; family DTU022; genus JAAZIN01. The sequence goes on along the minus strand of JAAZHP010000308.1, from coordinate 2,985 downwards.
GAGCCCTTTGGCCTGGTGGCGCTGGAGGCGATGGCCACAGGGACGCCGGTGGTGGTAAGCGACACCGGGGGCTTCTCTGAAACGGTAAACCACGGCGTCAACGGGATCAGGGCAGCCACGGGCAACGCGGCTGACCTTGCCGGGCAGGTCTGCGCTCTGCTTGGCAATCCCGGGCTTGCCCGCCGCCTGGCCCGGCAAGCCCTGCAGGATGTGGAGGACAAATATTCATGGCCTTCAATTGCCCGTCAATATGAATCAATCTACCAGCAAATTGTTTTTTCACCCGAGGCCAGGCGCTGGCGCCGTGAAACCGGCCGTCCGGAGCCCTTTTTATCACAGCCGGAACAGGTTGCCCCTGTTGTGTCTCCTCCCTCCCGCTACAATTAGTTAGTTAATTTGGTGCCAGGCACCTGGTTAACTAACTCTGCCTGGGTGGGGGATACTATTTGTGGAGTGTCTAACGGGACAATTTTACGCGACGAGGTGAACATTCTTGAAAGCGGTAATCATGGCGGGAGGCGAAGGTTCGCGCCTGCGCCCGCTAACCTGCGACAGGCCGAAGCCCATGGTCCCGGTGATGAACCGGCCGCTGATGGAGTACAGCGTAGAGCTGCTGCAGAAACACGGTTTTCGCGATATTGCCGTAACCTTGCAGTACCTGCCGGAGCAGATCAGGGATCATTTTGGTGACGGCAGCCGGTTTGGGGTTAATTTACACTACTTCGTAGAGGAAGAGCCCCTCGGAACGGCGGGAAGCGTTAAAAACGCCGCTTCCATGCTCGATGAGACTTTCATCGTGGTCAGCGGAGATGCGCTTACCGATTTTGATCTTACCGAAGCGGTGCATTTTCACCGTGCCCGCGGGGCCATCGCCACCCTTGTTTTGAAGTCGGTGGTAGATCCCCTTGAGTACGGCGTGGTAATGATCGATCCTGACGGTCGGATCAACCGCTTTCTGGAAAAACCGGGCTGGGGCGAGGTCTTCAGCGACACGGTAAATACGGGGATTTATATCCTGGAGCCCGATGTTCTCAACCTGGTTGAGCCGGGGCGCATGTTTGATTTCAGCAAAGATCTTTTCCCCCGCCTGCTGGAGATGAAGAAGCCGCTTTTCGGCTGTGTTCTGGAGGGATTCTGGTGTGATATCGGGGACTTAAAAGAGTATTTGCGGGCGCACCGGGAGGTCCTTGCCGGACGGGTCAGGGTAAAGCTGAACGGAGTTAGGGGCGAAAAAGGGATTTGGATGGAGGAAGGCGCGTCCATTCATCCCCGCGCGCTGCTCCAGGGGCCCCTCTATATCGGCGCGGGCTGTCACATTGGACCGGGAACCCGGATTAGCGACGGCACGGTCCTGGGCTCCCATACCCGGGTGGAGGATAGGGCTTCAGTAAAAAGAGGGCTTACCTGGGAAGGAGCATATATCGGCAGGGGCGCCGCTCTGCGAGGGGGAATTCTCTGCAGTTCAGTTCAGCTGGGCAGCCGCGCCGCCGTCTATGAAGAGGCGGTAGTCGGCGACGGCAGCCTCGTTCAGGAGGGGGTGGTGATTAAACCCGGGGTAAAAGTATGGCCGGCAAAGGTGGTTGAAAGCGGTGTAGTTTTGCATGAGAGCCTGATCTGGGGGAGTAAGGCTACACGGACAATCTTTGGGCGCCATGGCATTCAGGGAGAGATGAACCGTGATATTACCCCGGAAATGTTGGTCCGGCTCGGCGCGGTATACGGCTCCATCTTGCGCGGAGCGGTCCTGGTCAGCGATGACGGCTATAAGCCTTCGGTAACTCTGCGCAAAGCCTTTATTTCGGGATTGCTGTCCGCGGGAGTTTCTGTATTCGACGGCGGCGAACTTCTCATCCCCATGGCGCGGCGTGCGGTAACCCACCTGAAAGCGCGTGGGGGGATGCATATCTCGCATTCTTCCGGCGAGAAATACGGCATCTCTCTTACTTTTTTTGACGATGAAGGGCTGCCCCTGGCGCGGAGCCTGGAGCGAAAGATAGAACAGCTCTATTTCCGTGAGGATTTTTCCCGGGCTCCCGGAGATGCCATCGGTGAAGTTTTGCGGCTTTCAAACCTGGATGAGATTTACCGTACCGAGCTGCTGCGAAACGTCTCTCTCAACAAGCTGGCCCGGGCGGGCCTGCGAGTCGTGCTGGGCAATCCTACGCCGTACCTGCGGCGCTTTCTTATTCCTTTGCTGCAGCAGATCTATTGCACCGTTATAACGATAAATTCCGCATCAGCTTCCGGGGACGAACCCGGCTTCGATATAAACGATCTGCCCACCTATCGCAGCAGTGAGCTGGCGGCGGCGGTGCGGAGAAATAATGCCACCCTCGGTGCGATGATCACACCGGGCGGCGATAAGGCGCTTATTTTCGATGAAAGGGGAAAGCCTGTGCAGGGCGATCTCTATACCGCCCTCATCTCATTGTTGATTTTCCGGGAGCGCCGGGGAAGCACCGTGGCGGTGCCGGTGCATGTCTCGCAGGTTGTGGAGAAGCTGGCGGAGCGTTACCAGGGGCGGGTGCTGCGGACCAAGGCTGCGCCGCGCAGCCTGATGGAGATAGCAGAGAAGCAGGAGAAGCAGGCACCCTCCCGGTCGGGCCGCAACCTCTCCGCAGCGCTCTCTTTCGACGGTGTCGCCGCGCTGGTTTACCTGCTCGATCTGCTGGCCGACCAGGATCTCACCCTCACCGGGCTGCTCGATGAGATCCCGGCGATTAAGGTCCGGGAGCGGGAGATACCCTGTCCCTGGACCATGAAGGGGCGGGTAATGAGGCGCCTGATCCAGGAGACGGCCAACAGGAGGACCGAGATGATTGACGGTCTAAAAATTTACCATCCCCAGGGGTGGACCCTGGTATTGCCCGATCCGGAGAAGCCTTCCTACCGCGTTTACAGTGAAGCTTTTTCCGAAGAGTTTTCTGATTCGCTGGCTGAACTTTACATCCAGAAAATAGATCATCTCCAGAAGGAACCCTAAGA
>JAAZHP010000307.1 GCA_012510625.1 Bacillota bacterium | reverse complement strand
TCGTAGGTGTAAAAACCGCGGCCGGTTTTTCTTCCGAAGTGGCCTGCCCGGACCAGTTTGCGTATTAACGGGCAGGGCCGGTATTTGGAATCGGCGGTTTCGCGGTAGAGCGTCTCCATCACCGCCAGCAGCACATCCAGACCCACCAGGTCGCCCAGGGCCAGGGGGCCGATGGGATGGTTTGCCCCGAGCATCATCCCGCGATCGATATCTTCGGCTGAGGCTATCCCCTCCATGAGAACAAAGGCCGCCTCGTTGATCATGGGAACGAGAATGCGGTTGACCGCAAACAGCGGCGCTTCCTTGACCGCGATGGGCTCCTTGCCCAGCTTGCGCGACAGCTCCATGGTCAGGTCAAAGGTTTCATCATCAGTATCAAAACCGCGAATTACCTCCACCAGCTTCATCACCGGGACGGGGTTGAAAAAGTGCATTCCCACCACTTTTTGCGGCCGCCCGGTGGCCGCAGCCATCTCGGTGATACTCAATCCCGAGGTGTTCGAGGCCAGGATCGTCCCGCTTTTACAAACCGCATCAAGTTTCTTATACAATTCCTTTTTAAGATCCATATTTTCAACTACCGCTTCGATGACAAAGTCAACCCCGCTAAAATCCTCAATGCTGGTTGTGCCCTTGATGCGGCTAAGAACAGCATCGGCTTCATCCCGGCTTTTCTTTCCTTTATCCACCGCGCGCTGCAAATTTTTCTCCACTGCCGTCAATCCGCGCTGCACAAATTTTTCTTCCAGATCCCTCATGATCACCTGGAAACCGGCTTCGGCGGCCACCTGGGCAATCCCGCTGCCCATGGTCCCGGCGCCGGCTATTCCAATAATTTTTGTCTCCATGTGCTCACTCCCTAACCGTTTCTTTGCTAATATCGCTGTTTTTTTATGGCTCCGGAAAACCCGGATGGCTGCAGCCCGTGAAACGCCCCTCTATTTTCCAACAAAAACGGGCGGGCGTTTCTCCAGGAAGGCGCGCGCGCCTTCTTTCTGATCTTCGGTATCACAGAGCTGGGCAAAAAGCCTCGCCTCTGTTTTGCAGCCCTCAGTCATCGTCTGCTCGAGCCCCCGGTTGATCGCCTGCTTGGCCAGCCTGACCGCTATGGGGCCGCGCTTGAGAATTTTACCGGCGATCTTGCGGGCAGCGGCCAGCGCCTCGCCTACCGGGACCAGCTGGTCAGCCAGGCCAATGCGGTAAGCCTCGGCCGCATCAATCATATCCCCGGTAAAGATCAACTCCTTCGCCTTTCCCGGGGCAATGGTCCGGGGCAGCCGCTGGGTGCCGCCGTATCCCGGGAAAATCGCCAGCGTGACCTCGGGAAGGCCAACCCGCGCATTCTCCGCCATGACCCGGATATCGCAGCTTAACGCCAGTTCCAGTCCCCCGCCAAGGGCAAAACCGTTCACAGCAGCTATAACCGGAGCCGGGAAATCGGCAATTTTCTGGAATATGGCCTGCCCCCTGCTGCTGAGCTGCTCTCCGTTGGCGCTGGTGAGGGTGGGAAACTCGCTGATGTCGGCGCCGGCCACAAAGGCTTTCTCCCCCGCGCCGGTAATGATCACCGCCCCGATGGCCTCATCTTCGGACAGCTGATCAAATGCTTCTTCAAGCTCATCCATCACCTGCCGGTTCAGGGCATTCACCGGCGGGTGATTGATCGTCACAATGGCCAGCCTCTCCTCTTTAACAAGCGTTACAAGCTCACCCATTTAACCGACCTCCTTAGATTATATTATAATCAAGGTCTCTCCAGAATCAGGGCCATCCCCATGCCGCCCCCGACGCAAAGCGAAGCCAGGCCCAACTTTAAATTGCGGCGGGCCATTTCATGCAGCAGGGTGACCACGATACGTGTCCCGGTGGCGCCTACAGGGTGGCCAAGACCGATACCGCTTCCGTTGACATTTACAATATCTCGGTTCAGATCCAGCAGCTTTTCACAAGCCAGGTATTGAGCGGCAAAAGCCTCGTTTAGCTCGATCAACTCCACCTGCGCAAGGGTCAACCCCGCCCGCTGCAGCGCCTTGCGGATTGCCGGAACGGGGCCGTAGCCCATCAGGTCGGGCTCCACGCCGGCCCAGGCATAGGAAACTATCCGGCCCATCGGCTTTAAGCCGAGTTCCGCCGCGCGCCGTGCCGGCATGACCACCACCGCAGCCGCGCCGTCATTCAGCCCCGAAGAATTGCCGGCGGTGACCGTTCCCTGCGGGCGAAAAACAGGCCGCAGCCGGGCCAGGTCCTCACGGGAAATATTTTTGCGTGGATGCTCATCAGCATCGACCACCGTCTCGCCGCGGCGCCCTTTAACCGTCACCGGAACAATTTCATCGCGAAAACGGCCTTCTTCACGCGCCGCCGCGGCATTTGAATGGCTGCGGTAAGCGATTTCGTCCTGCTCCTCCCGGCTTATCCCGTACTTGTCGGCCAGGCGCTCCGCCGTCTCGCCCATCATAATTTTATGCACCGGATCCGTCAGCATTTCCCAGAGCGAATCGGTCATCTCGCCGTGCTGCAGCCGCTGTCCCCAGCGCGCCCCCTTGAGCAGGTAGGGGGCCGTGCTCATCGATTCTACGCCCCCGGCAACGACAATTTCCGCATCGCCAAGGACAATCTCATGGTAGGCTGAAACAATAGCCTGCATCCCGGAGCTGCACTGCCGCTGGATGGTAAAACCGGTCGTCTCCACCGGCATTTCCGCTGCTAAAGCGATGCAGCGGGCGATATTCGGCTCATCACTGCGCTGGTTGCAATTGCCGAAGATAACTTCGTCGATCTGCCTTTTATCCAGGCCGGTGCCGCGCACAAGCTCTTCTACCACCGCCACAGCCAGTTCCAGTGAAGAGACTTCCCTGAAACAACCCCCAAAATCGCCGATAGCCGTGCGCCGGGCGCCGACAATAACGACATCCTCTCGCTGCATTGACTGCCTCCCTTCAGTTGGTAAAAAAATAACAGGCGGGGACGCCTGTTATTTTTGTAATAATTATTGATCACTATTTGATCAGATCAAGATCTTCAATTTTTAATACAACCTTGCTGCTTATAGACTACAAACTTGCTGGTCCCTTTTTTCTCTACAGTTTCGGGCGCGGGTAAAGGCCGGCCCGCTCAACAATCTCGGGAACGACTTCCTCCCAGGCGATGGCCATGATATGGACCCCGGCCACCCCCTCGATCTCCTTAAGCTGCTGAATTGTCTCAATAGCAATTTTGAGACCTTCTGCTTTCTTATCCTCGGCGCCCTTGAGACGGTCGATCAGTTCATCGGGAATGATGATCCCGGAGACATTGTTTTTCATATACCTGGCCGCTCCAAGAGATTTAATCGGGGTAACCCCGCCGAGGATGGCCACCTTCTTGTGGAGGCCGCGCTCGCGAACCAGTTCCATCCAGCGCTTGAAGCGCTCAAGGTCAAAGATGCACTGGGTCTGGATAAAACTGGCCCCCGCGGCGATCTTCTTCTCCAGCCTGTCAACGCGGTATTCAAAGGGATCGGCAAATGGGTTGGCCACCGCGCCGAGATAGACCGATAGCGGCGCTTCCAGCTCCTCTCCGCCGATAAATTTGCCCTCGTCGCGCATATCTTTAAAGGCTTTTAACAGCTGCATGGAGTCAATATCGTAGACCCCTTTGGCGCCGGGCTCATTGCCGAATTTCTGGTGGTCGCCTGATAGGCAGAGCACATTTTTTACTCCCAGGGCCACCGCGCCAAGAAGATCACCCTGCAGGGCAATACGGTTGCGATCGCGCACGGTCATCTGCACCACCGGCTCCAGCCCCATCTGGAGCAGAACGCCGGCCACGCCGATGCTGGAGGTGCGCACGATGGCGGTCTGGTTGTCGGTTATATTGAAAGCATCCACGTGGTTGCGCATCGCCTCGGCGTGCTCCTTGAGCTGGGTCAGATCCGCGCTCTTCGGAGGTCCCAGTTCTCCTGTTACGGCAAATTGCCCGCTGCTGATTACTTTTTCAAGATTACTTCCCGCTATCAAGTCTGACATCCTCCCTTACTATGGTCCTTGGGCCTCCGTGGTGAGAGGAAGACCAGTCTTTGGGCGGCTGAATCTCTTTAAGCACATCCAGCCGGTTGAGCCCGGACAGGCGGTCGTGGATCAGGTGCCAGGCGCAGTCAGTATCCTTGCTGATCTCGCACTTGCCTTCGGCAGAGCCGCCGCAAGGGCCGTTAAGCAGGCTCTTGGCACAGCGAGTGATGGGGCAGATCCCCTGCGTCAGGTGCAGGACACAGTTGCCGCAGCCGAGGCAGCGCTCGACCCAGACTCCCTGCTCCGTGGGGTAGCCCATAAACTTCGTATTCAGTCCGGGCAGCACGACAAGCTCCGGCATATGCTCCACCAGAGTCTGCACCCCCACGCCGCAGGCCAGCGAGAGAATGGCATCGAAGCTCTTTAACCGCTCCGCAACCTGGTCGATAAATTCATACTCGCACTGCCGCTCGATGGTGAAGGCCTCGACAGCGACATCCTCTTTGTTTTTCTTGCGGTGAATGGAGATGGCCGCCGCCAGCTCCTCCGCCTCTTTCTGCCCCCCGGCCATGCACACGGTGACGCAGGTGCCGCAGCCCAGGACGGCTATCCGCCGGTAAGGAGCCAGCATCTCGAAGATCTCTTCGAGAGGTTTCCTTTCTGCAATAATCATGTTTTGACTCACCTTCCCTTCCTTTGCTGCTTATGCAGTTCTGTAGTTGTATGGTGCTGCTTATTTATGCCAGTTGGAAGGAAGCCGGCGGCGGCCTCCTTCCAATCCCAATCCCTGATTATCCTTTTTTAAACACATCGATGTAAGAATCGCAATAGATGTCCATATTCAGAAGAATGCGCGCCGTGGCCACCGCAGCCATCAACTCGTCGTCGCAGGCATCGGCAATGGCGGCATCGAGCCCGTTGGCCATGGCCATGACCGCAAAGACGCGGTTAACCAGCTCCCGATCCCGGGTCCCCTGGGAAACGTTGCTCAGGCCCACCACCGTCTTCGGCGGGGGATCGGAGATGAGCTTGATCTGGCGCAGGGTTTCCAGCACTTCAGGGCCGTGATCCTGGGCCACATTGCAGGGAAGGACGAGGGGATCAATGTAGAGGTTGTCGATAGGGACCCCGAAAGCGTCGGCAGTAGCCACCAGCTCCATAGCCAGTGCGACGCGGCTTTCGGCATCCTTGGGAATCCCCTCTGCGCTCATCGCCAGGCAGATCACCTCGGCGCCATACTCTGCGGCCATGGTGAAGACCCGCTCCATCTTCGCCGCCTCCGCGGGGACGGAGTTGATCATGGCCGGGCGCTTGCAGACCTTCAATCCCGCCTCAATGGCGTCATACTTGGTTGAATCAAGGCAGAGAGGCAGATCGCTGGCCTCCTGGGTTACTTCAACCAGCCACTTCATCGCCTCCACCGGCTCGGTGGAGCTGGGACCGACATTGATGTCGAGGTAACGGGCTCCGTTCTGCTCCTGCTTGCGCGCCCATTCCTGAATTACGGCGCTGTCCCGCTCCCGGATAGCCTTGGCGATATCCTTAAACATGCCGTTAATGCGCTCGCCAATGATAATCACCGGACAAACCTCCTGTCTTAATCATATTAAACAGCTAGTAGCTGTTATCCTGCATCAGCTCGTCAATATTTTGCTTGACCAGCGCCGCCGCACGCGGATGGCGCATCACCAGGATATCCATGCCCGATTGCAAGTAGGCCATCGCCGTGGTGGCTTCCCAGAGAATGCCCCGTGCCTCCTGCTCTCCCCAGCCGGGAGCTTCATCAGCAGGCGTGTTCGCCTCCTTGGTCCGCCAGGTCTCGTAGCCGATATTGCCGATCATGGGCATGGCAAGCATCTTGTCACCCTGCAGGGCGCCGTTGCGGGCCCGCTCCATGATGGAGTAAGTATACTCGATTCCGTACCCCAGGGCGGCGATGGTAGGATCGATGATGATCCGGCCGGCCATGGCGGTGCTCATCTCGGCGATAAGGATATTCAGCTGCTTGCAAATATTGATATCGATGGGAGACTGGGCAATGACATTGTGCTGGTGAGCCATGCAGGCGCTGGTAATGGCCTTGTAATTCTCAAGCTCGGCCACGCCAAGCAGCAGGTTCTCTCCGGCGGCGGCCTCGGCGACAACGGGATAGATTAAATTATCTTTTTCGGCCTTGCCGCAGCCGATTACAATCAGGGGAACCCCTACCGCCTCGAGAACCTTCTTCACCGTGGCGGCGCAATCCTCGGGCGAGCTGTCCTTCAGATCGGGATCCGCGCTGCTCAGGCGGATCTGAACCAGGTCAGCGCCGTATTCGTCGACGCATTTTTTCGCCCAGTCCGCCGGATCGGCGTAAACGTCACCGTAATATTTCTCCAGGCAGGGATGCCACTCTTCAGGGACCATATCGAGAATTTCCAGGGCGACTACCGGACGGTTCGGCATATCCCCCTCGAAATGAAGGAAGGGCAGCGTCGACTCGCCGCCGACAGTAATGGTATGGCTGCGGCTTCCGCCCTGCTCTTTAGTGGCCCCCAGGACGACCTCGCCAACCTTGCTTCTATACTTTTCCCTTTGGATTTCTACAGCCATCTTAACGCTCCTCTCTCATAGAATTCAGGAGTCATTGCTTACGCAAAATTTTCCTTGGCAAACTTGGGAATGCCGGCGGCCTCCCGCGGCCCTACCAGCACTTCCCAGCCGGATTCCTCTTCCAGGGTCCCCTTCAACACGGCCACATGGCCGGGGATGACAATTTTCTTATGTTTGACCTTGCTTTCCAGGCCGGCTTCTTTCATCGCTTTGGCAATAATTTCACCGCTGAATTTATTGTCGGCATAAGCTGTCAGCACAGAAATGCCCCCGGTATCCACGGAGAGAATGTAGCTGGGAATACGGGAATTCTCCACTTCACCCTCGACGATAAAGTAAGTCAGGGAGAAGTTGGTGGTGCAGTAAACCGGTGAGTCTTCATTGACATCGCCGACTTCGTAGAGCTTCGGTTCCACGGCGATGGGCTTCTGCGGATCCGTAAAGAGGTTCTGCCGCCAGGAGAGAAGCGGCAGCAGCTGCTCTTTCTTCGCCGCCCTCAAAACCACGATGGAGGCATACTTGCTTAAATAAACCCCCGCCTGGACCACCTCTTCGAGCGGATCCTCCTTGCCGGTAAAAGCGATTGTCGGGTAGCCGAAGGGGCGGAATCTCTTGCGAATAGCCGAGCGGCGGATCTGGGTCAGGTCGGCCAGGACCTTGCTGGTATCGCGGGCCCCGCTGTCGAGAACCAGCTCCTTGTAGCCCAGGGCAACAATTTTTTCCACCAGCTCCGCCAATTCATCCAGGTTCTTGCCCCGGACAGCCAGGGGACAGCCCTTGGCCTTAGCCAGCTCCACCATCTTCTCGTAATTGTCCGCCGTGGCGGCATAGAGCAGCGGCTTGCGATCGGCGACCGCTTCGAGCGCTCCCGCCAGTACTGCCGGATCTTCGCAGATTAAAATCATCGCCTTGGCAGTCTTTGCAGCGACAGCTTCCACCGCCGCCTTGAACTTGGCCCCGTCTCCGGAATCGCATTTTACCGCCACCACGTCGGTAACATAGTGCAGGCCGACGCGATCAAATTCCAGCTCATCGAAGGCAGCCGCCTCCGCAGCCGCATCCCCGGTATCGCTGATCAACACAGCCACGCCGGTGGGATGGAAAAAGCGCTTGTCATGACGGAAAAGCTCCGTCTCATCGCCGAGCTCAAGCTGGTGATCCCCCGTGCCGATTTTGACCAGCTTAATCGGCGGCGCCGCGGCGGAATCGAGGGCCGCCCTGGCTTCATCTGTAACATAGGGACAGGCATCCAGGGTGGCCTTGCCGCTGGCCAGCGACATGGCGAAAGCGAGGCAGGTCGGCGCGCCGCACTCTTTACAGTTGGTTTTCGGCAAGTGCTTGAAGATTTCCAATCCGGTTAAACCCATTTTTTCGTCTCCTTTCCAAGAGAATATCTCAGGTAGAAGCTCCGGCTTCATTGTATCCTCCGCCGGAGCGCCTCTTCCACAAGACTCCTACATCAGCGGATCCATGGTCAGGGCCGGATGTCCCTTCTCTTCCAGGAAGGGGAGAACCTCTTCTGCGGTGGTGCCCACAGTTTCATCGGCAATCTTGTCTACGAAATCAGCCCCCAGGCCTTCCTCTTCAGCCCGCTTCCTCAAATCATCCCCGAGAAAATCTTTCAGTTCCTTGGGCATCCAGACCAGGCGGGCCAGCCCTCCGTCGGCCCGGATAAACTTGCGGCTGAGCACGTAAGCGCGGCCGTGGCCCATGAAACCGGGTGTCTGGATCCCCCCGCCGACGGTGCCGGCAAGCGTGGAAAAGGTCATCCCGCAGGGGGTGTCGCCGGGATACTCGCGGGTTGTGATCATCACCCCGTTGGCCTCGGGCATAATTGCCATGATGCATTCGAAGCAGCCGCACGAGGTCATGGGCCGATCCATGAAGCTGTACATGGAGCACTCTTCAACGGAGCGGTTAGTGTTCAAGTAGACATATTCGTTAACTGACTGCCAGATTCCCTTCTCCTCGTCGATCAGCCCCTCCTTGGCAATGGGGCGGCAGGGGCCGGTGGGATCGATCTCATAGGTCGCCTTTGAGTCGAGCCAGCTGACTGCGCCGCAGAGGCCGAGCCTCTCCGGGGTAACCACGCAGCAGTGGTTCGGGGCAAAGGACTGGCAGAGAATGCAGGAATAGAACACATCCACGGCTTCGTCGGTAAGACCTTTAAGCCTTTCATCGCGGGCGGCGTAAAATTCACGCGCCCGGGCCAGCTGCTCTTCAACCTGTGCCTTATCGGTATAGAGGGTCACCTGGACCCGGTCCACGATAGAGGGAAACTCGTCTTTAAGCTTGGCTACAAGGAGATCGCCAAAGTGGCGGATCTTAAAGCCCTTTGCCGCGGCATCCTTGCTGATACGCATCCAGATGGTGTCGCGCTGGGCCATGTGCCAGATCCCCTCGCCGTAGTTGACCAGGTAGTGGATGCGCCGCTCGAGGACCCCTTCGAAGTCTTTCTGCATCTTCCGCCCGAAGATCTTCACGACAATGCCCAGCGGCAGGGAACCGCCCTCCTCGCAGTCATCGATCTCGGGCCCGACAACTTCAATCTTGCCGTCTTCGATTTCATCCTCGCCGACCATCTCCACCAGCTCGAAGGCGGGAGTGCGGCCGCCGCCAAACTCGATGCGCATGTCGCCCTTGCGGATGACCTCGCCCTCAAAGGCCGGCCCGACGGTAATGGGGACGGGAATATCGACGATCTTCAGCTTGATGCCGCGAACCTCCATGGCCACCTGGATCATGTCGTCGTAGTTGGGATGGGAGATATACCAGTTGGGGATCTGCTCGTCTTCAGGCAGCTCCTGGTCGACAAGCACCGGGAAGCCGAGAAAGATGGCCGCAAAGTGGGCCGCCACCTGGACCTCGTCCGAAGGCCCAAGCTGCAGCACAAAGGCGCGCACCCGGCGGCGCTGGTAGTCGCGCGTCTCCTGGCGCTCTCCCGGCGGGATCCCGCCGAAGGCCATGCCGGCGCGCAGGGCGTAGTTGACCGCATGGATAACCTGGGTAAAATTACCCGTGGGGAAAGCGATAAAATCGATTCCCAGTTTCAGGCCGGCTTCGATGGCCTGCTCGACCACCTCGTAAGTGAGGAAGATCATGAAGCCTTTACTCTGCAGATCCGTGACCAGGCCGGCCAGCGCTTCCGTTGACTTGGCCTTGCCCACGATCACGGCCTGGCCGGGGATGGTCCAGTCCACCAGCAGGATGCCGTAGCGGCGGACCACCGGGTCGCCCAGGAAGCCGGTCCAGGGCTCCACATGGGGCTGGGCCCCGTTCAGGTAGCGAAGCACCTCGATAATTTCAGCGGCGTAAGCAGTCGCTTCACCGCAGAGACGGGCATTATAAAAAGTAAGCTCCTCCCGAACCTGGTTGCGCATCCGGTTCAGGATGGGAGGCAGCTCGCCTAACTTGGTAACCGCTTCGCCGCTCAAAGCCCGGATCACCGGCAGGTAGTAGCCGGTATCAGGGTAGGCTACGGGATGGTCGGGGCCGTAGCGGCGGAGGGCCTGGTTGAGCAGAATTTCAGCGTAACTGGTGGCGATGACGGCGCCGTCATAGGCTTTCTGAAAGAGCTTTAACGGCGGCTTCGATTCGTCAACAGCGCCTTCAAAGATCTCTTCAAACGATTCTTTCCACTCTCGAGCCAGAACACCGTCAAAGGTGCTGGATTCTGTCATCTTCTTTCATTCCTCCTTTTTGCGCGTTATGGGCTTACCATCCCGCCGAAATCGCCTCGGTCTCGTACCTCTCCTTGGCCTGGCGGTGCACCCGCAGCTTCCAGGTACGCTCGTCGAGAGCGGCGAGAATTACATCAACCGATTTCTCGGGGTCTTCTTCCCAGATAAAATAGCCGCCATAAACGTCATGAGCAATCTGCAGGGCGACCCCGTCAACGAGGGCGCTGCCGGTAATCTCCGGGGTAACCCCCACGTGGGTGGGCATCCCCAAAGTGACGCACCAGGTGCCGATGGCAACGGCCTTCTCGCTCATCGCTTCGGGGGCCGAGGCCGCGTAAGGCACCTTGGGTGTGTCAACGCCCCATTCATTGGCCATGAGCGTATTCAGATCGTAAGCGCGCGAGTTGTCCACGCAGGAACCCATGTGGAAAACCAGCGGCAGCTTTTCATTCAGCTTGCCGGCATTGGCCTCGTTCAACATGTGAATAAATGCCTTCAGCCCTTCGCCGGCGTATTTTTCCACGGCCTCATCGTTCATCAGGCCCAGCTTGGCCGCGGTGCCGGCAACGCAGCCGGTGGCCACCAGGAAAACGTTGTTTGCGGCCAGCCCCTTGATCACGGAGGCGTGACTCTGGTCGTGCAGCACACGCAGGTTGTTGCAGCCGGCCAGCAGAACCACGCCGCGCAGCTGTCCCGAATCGATGGCGTCGGTGAGCACCTTGATGGGATTGTCAGGATTTACCGCGGCAAAGATATCGAGCAGCGCCTCGGTGCTGAAACCGGCAGTTACCTTGTTCTTCACCTGCGGAATATCGATGCGGTCGGGAAGCCGCTCTTTATAAGCCTCGATGGCCAGGTAAATAATCTCGCGGGCTTTCTCCATGGCCCGATCTTCAGTAAACTCAACGTGGTATGAGCCCGGGATCTTGGAATGCGACATGGTGGTAATGATCCGGGTATGGTAGCACTCGGCCACCGCCCTTATTGCAGGCATGATGCACTGCACGTCAACGACCATGGCGTCCAGCGCCCCGGTCATGATGGGCAGCTCCTGGGAGAGGAAGTTGGTTACCAGGGGTACTCCCTGGCGCATCAAAACCTCGTTGCCGGTGCAGCAGATTCCCATGCACTTGATCCCCTTCGCGCCGGCTGCTTCAGCCTCGGCTTCCATCTCGCGGGCCGCCCGGACGACCATCTCGCTCAGGAGGGGGTTGTGACCGTGCAGGGCGATATTGACCATCTCGGGATCGATCACCCCTAGGTTCGCCTCCGAAGTAACCGGCTTTGGGGTTCCGAAAAGGACGTCTGAAAGATCGGTGGCAATATGCATGCCGATATAGTCAGCCAGGGCCGTCTTCAACCCCTGGAAGACCAGGTTTACGGGGTCGGCGTCAACCCCCATGTGGGTCTGGCCCATCGATTCGGCAATGGTTGTGTTAACGCTGCGCGGCTGGATGTTGCAATCAGTAAACTTGTTCATGCGCCCCCCGGTAACGGTGGCCTCGAGCCAGCGGCAGGGCTCGCCGGAAAGCTTGGTGAAGTCGCTTACCGCAATCTCCAAAACCTCTTTTAGAAGCTCGCGCTCCTCCTTGCCCTCAACGGAAAGGCCAATGTTTTGGGCTACGCGGCGCAGCTTATCCGGATCTTCAATGCTGTAATCGAGTGTCTTCCCCTCGAGCATCTCGATAAGGGTATAGATGATGTGCCGGCCGTGGTCGGCATGGGCGCCGGCTCCGCCGGTAATGGCCCGGACAAGGTTCCGCGCGACGATGGTATAACTGTGCGCCCCACAAATGCCCTTGGAAGCTTTTTTGGTGATGCGGCAGGGACCCTGCAGGCAGATGCGGCAGCAGATCCCGGTGCGGCCGAAGTTGCACTGGGGTTGCATATTCACATAGCGGTCATAGGCGGTCTCAATTTTGCCGTCATTCCGCTCCAGGACTTGCAAAGCCGCAGGGTCAACAGTTCTTTTGTTATCGGGCTTTTTTTTCTCTTCGGACATATCTTTGTTCTAACCTCCTTTAAAAATATTCAAACGATATTTCGTAAAAAAAACAGCCGCCATGATGAATTCTATGAACCACCCCCGCCAATTTGCTGGTAAATATCTTCTATGCCCGGTATCAGGTCTTCTTTGCCAAAACTTCCCCGATCAGCCTGCCTTGCTCTTTCCAGGACAGCTTCGGAAAAGGGGAGCAGCGCCAAAATGCGCTCCCGGGGCAGCGAGGCGAGTAGAAAATCCCGGTCGGCCTGCGAGCGGACCTTGTTTCCGACAAAAGCCACCCGCGGCAGCGCCAGATCGGAGGCAAGGCGCTCCACGGCCAGGGCGGTGGTGACACCGGCTCTCGTCGGTTCGACTACCACCAGCATCAACTCGACCCCGCGGGCGGTGCCGCGGGTAAGATGCTCGATGCCGGCGCTCATATCGAGCACTACCGCTTCCGGACGATCCAGGAGCACGCTGGTCAAAACAGCGTTTAAAAAGGCGTTCTCTTTGCAGTAACAGGCCGAGCCTCCCTGCTTAATCCCCCCCATTTTAAGAAAACGGATGCTCCCATCATGAAGCACGTAATCTTCGAGGATGTCCTCAACATGGGGGTTGAGACTCACAAACGCGCCTCCGCCGGCATTCTTCCCGGCAATTACTTCTTGCAGCTCGCTTAATGGCGGCACTGCGGCGAGTTTTTCCGGATCAAGCCCTAAAACCAGGCCCAGGTTGGCATCGGGATCAGCGTCGATAGCAAAGGCGGGTATGTGGCGTGACTTGAGGCAGTAGAGCAGGTTGGCAGCAACTGTAGATTTTCCGGCCCCCCCTTTGCCGGAAACAGCAATCTTCAAACCAATCCTCCTTAAAATAGACAGATTGATGGATAATCTGCTTCAGCAAAACTTCTATTCGACAAGGTCAAGATAAATTCCTTTACCTGCAAAAAAGTTTGTAATTTCACTAAATTTGAACTGAAATTCGCACTAAGAGACAAAAAGACACAGAGATTACCCACTTTCGGGGATCAAATAAAAAATCCCCCTTTTTAAAGGGGGATTTAGGGGGATTTTAATTTTTTGGAAAGGCACTGCAGCCTGTATAAATCCCCCCCGGCCCCCCTTTTGCAAAGGGGGGAGTATTGAGATCCTTCGCTTCGCTAAGGATACACCGCCAAATATTGAGATAGGATGATAAAAAGTTGTAGGGCCAATATTGCAGCCAACCATCGTATACCGTACTAGCATCATCGCCGTTGAATAGGGGATAGAGAGGCCTGACCGCCGGTGAGGTACAGGCATTTACTTTAATAGAGACCTTTGCTCTAAGCGCGGTATAGTTTCGTTTCCCGGTACTGGTTTGGGCGGCTCATGAGCCGCCCCTACAAAATTGAATGGGGCTGCCCTTTCCGGACAGCCCCCTGTTTGTGGCGCCTTATCCCGGGCGGGCACAAGGCCTGCCCCTACGATTTCTTTTGAAATTGATACTTACCGTCCTCTACAGACACAACGATGGTATCGCCGGGGGATATCTTCCCCTGAAGCATCTCTTCAGAGATATTGTCTTCCAGCCGCTTCTGGATCACGCGGCGCAGCGGGCGCGCTCCAAAGGCAGGATCAAAGCCCTCCTTCACGAGAGCGTCCCTGGCTTCGGGAGTTACTTCAATCTTGAGGTCGTAGTCGGCGATCTTACTGTTCAGCTCGTCAAGCATAATCCCGATAATCTGCTTGATATGCTCCTCGTTGAGCGCATGGAAGACGATAATATCGTCAACCCGGTTGAGAAACTCGGGACGGAAAGTCCGCTTCAGGTCGGACAGGACCCGTTCTTTCATCTTCTCATGGCTTTCAGCTTCATCGGCCGCGCCAAAACCAAGCGTGCGCTGCAATGAAGTCGCCCCCACGTTGGAGGTCATGATCACGACGACGTTGCGAAAGTCAACGGTGCGCCCTTTCCCGTCAGTGAGCCTGCCGTCTTCCAGGATCTGCAGCAGGACGTTGAAGACATCGGGATGCGCCTTCTCGATCTCATCAAAGAGCACCACCGAGTAAGGCTTGCGGCGGACCTGTTCCGTAAGCTGGCCGCCTTCCTCGTAGCCAACGTAGCCCGGAGGAGCCCCGATCAGGCGGGCCGCCGTATGCTTCTCCATATATTCAGACATGTCGAGCCGGATCATGGCCCGCTCATCTCCAAACATGGCTTCAGCCAGGGCCCGGGCCAGTTCGGTCTTGCCAACCCCGGTGGGGCCGAGGAAGATAAAGGAACCTACCGGGCGCTTGGGATCTTTCAGCCCGGCCCGCGCGCGGCGGATGGCCCTTGATACCGACTCCACCGCTTCGTCCTGCCCAATGACCCTCTGGTGCAGGATCTTCTCCAGGTTCAGCAGGCGGGCCGATTCCTCTTCGGTCAGCTCTTTCACCGGAATTCCCGTCCAGCTGGAGACGATATAGGCCACATCATCGCCGGTGACCATGGACAGATCGGAGGTGCCGATCTGCTGCTCCCATTCCTTTTTCAGCTCCGCAAGCTCCTCCTTGATCTTTCTTTCCTGGTCCCGCAGCTCCGCAGCCTTCTCAAACTCCTGGTTGCGCACCGCGGCCTCTTTCTCAGTGCGCAGGTTGGCCAGCTTCTCTTCGATCTGCTTCAGATCGGGGGGCGCCGTATAGTTTCGAATACGGACCCTTGATGCGGCCTCATCGATTAGATCGATGGCCTTATCCGGCAGAAAGCGGTCTGAAATATAACGGTCGGAGAGATTTACCGCCGTCTCGAGAGCTTCATCGGTAATCTTGACCTTGTGATGCGCCTCGTAGCGATCGCGCAGCCCTTTCAGGATAGCCAGGCTCTCCTCTTTGTTCGGCTCGCCGACAAGAATGGGCTGAAAGCGCCGCTCCAGGGCGGGATCTTTCTCAATATGCTTGCGGTATTCGTCAAGCGTGGTCGCTCCGATGCACTGCATCTCTCCGCGGGCCAGGGCCGGCTTGAGAATATTGGAGGCATCTATAGCCCCCTCGGCGGCTCCCGCCCCGATAATCGTATGCAGCTCATCGATAAAGACCATGACGTTGCCCGCCTGGCGCAGCTCGGCCATCAACTTGCGCAGCCTCTCTTCAAATTCGCCGCGATACTTGGTCCCGGCGACAACCGCCGCCAGCTCGATGGTAACCAGTCTCTTGCCGCGCAGAATGTCGGGCACATTGCCCTCGGCAATCCGCTGGGCCAATCCCTCGGCAATGGCTGTCTTTCCTACGCCCGGCTCGCCGATAAGGCAGGGGTTGTTCTTGGTGCGGCGGCTCAGAACCTGGACCACCCTTTCAATCTCTTTATCCCTGCCGATGACCGGATCCAGCTTCCCTTCGTGGGCCAGCCTGGTCAAATCCCGGCCAAAAGCGTCCACCGTGGGAGTCTGCGGGCTGCTTTTTCCTTCAGCAGCCGGATGCGCAGCGCCCTCTTCTCCGCCCAGCAGCTGGATCACTTCTTTGCGGGCTCGCTTCAGGTCGATACCGAGGTTGGTTAAGACCTGGGCGGCGATGCCTTCCCCTTCGCGGAGCAGGCCGAGAAGGATATGCTCTGTGCCGACATAGTTATGCCCCAGGTTCTGGCTCTCTTCGATGGAGAGCTCCACCACACGCTTGGCTCGCGGCGTGTAGGTGATCCCCTGGAAGAAGAGTTTATCACCTTTGGGGGTAATCCGCTCCACCTCGGAGCGCACCCGGTTCAGATCAACATTCATATTTTGCAGGGCACGGGCGGCAATGCCTGAGCCCTCCCTGACCAGGCCCAACAGCAGATGCTCTGTTCCGATGAAATTGTGGCTCAACCTCTTGGCCTCTTCCTGGGCCAGCACCAGCACCTGTTGGGCCCGTTCGGTAAAACGGTTAAACATGAACATGTTAATTCACCTCGCATTCAATAATATACTTACTCAAACTGTTCTTACACAGATTCTTTGTATTGCTCCATAAGTTTCTTCAGCCGCTCGGGCCTCTCCATATCTCTTTCCTCAGGGCCAAGCTCTTTCCCCGCGAGGATCTGCAGGCAGGCGGGGCTTATTACAACCAGCATTTTATTGAGCAGCTTCCGGTCCACACCCTTGAGCAGGCCCAGGTCATATCCCAGCCGGACATCGGATAGAAGCTGCATCGCCTCCTGAGAGCTCATCAGCTGGGCATACTTGAGCTGGCCTAAAGAGCGCCAGGCGCGATCGGCAATGCGGGCCCGGTTTTCATTGAGCAGCGCCTGCCTGGCAGCCTGCTCCTGCTCGATAACCTGGCGGGTAACCCCGAGAAGGTTGCGGACAATTTCTTCCTCGGACTGCCCCAGGGTAATTTGGTTCGATATCTGAACCAGGTTGCCGATGATCTCCGTCCCTTCCCCGTAGAGACCTCGCACTGCAAGACCCACCTGAGAAAGCGCTCCAAAAAGGCGGTTGGCTTGCCCGGTCATAATCAGAGCAGGCAGGTGCAGCATCACCGAAGCCCGCAGGCCCGTACCTACATTGGTGGGGCAGCAGGTCAAGTAGCCGTAGCTTTCATCAAAAGCGTAATCGAGCTCCGCCTCCATTAAATCGTCATAGCGCTCCGCTTCCTGCAGCGCCTCTTCGAGCTGCAGCCCGGGGAGAATGACCTGAATCCGCAGATGGTCTTCTTCATTAATCATGATGCTGACCGCTTCATCCCGGCGCAGCAGCAAGGCCCCGTGCTGCGACTCGCGGGCCAGGTAAGGGCTGATCAGATGTTTCTCCACCAGGAGTTCCTTTTCCAGGGCGCCGAGGTTTTCCATGGGCTTGAAGGAAAACTGCCGGAAAGCATCCTTCTGAGAGGCTGCAGCCTTGGCGACCTTTTCCTGGACCCGCCTGGTTTGGGCATCTGAAGCCAGGTAGGGAAAAGGAATCTCCCGAATATTGCGGGCGATGCGCACCCGCGAACTGATTACCGTTTCCGCTTCGGGACCGTTCCCCTCAATCCACTTGCTGAAAACCAGCTGCTTCTCCTTCACCGCTGCTCACCCTCTTTCATCTCTTTCTCCATGGCTTTGATCCGATCGCGCAGCTCGGCGGCCTTTTCAAATTCTTCTTTTTGCACCGCGAGCTTTAGATCTTCCCGCAGCTTTTCCAGCTCCCGGGCAAAGCGAATCGCACCCTGGCTCCGCCGGGGCACCTTGCCGGTATGCCTGCTGCTGCCGTGAATCCGGCGCAGCAAGGGCGTGAGCTGCTCGTCAAAAGCCTGGAAGCAGCCGCTGCAGCCCAACCTCCCGATCTGGCTGAACTGGGCAAAGGTAAGCGCGCAGGAAGGGCACTGCACTTTCGATCTGCGCAGCGCTTCCCGGGAGCCGCGCATGCTCTCTCCAAGCAAGCTGCCCAACAGGTTATGCAGCGAGAACTGCGGTTCAAAGGAAAAATCAAGCTCATCATGCGCCTGGGCGCAGCGCCGGCATAAATGAAGCTCGCTTTTACGCCCGTTGACAATTTTCGTGATATGCACGGTCGCCGTTTCCTGACCGCATTCCTGACAAATCATAAGAATTGCCTCCTTCCTAATAACTGCTTTTCAGAATCGCTTCCAATGAAGCCTGGAAAAGTCTTTTCTGCAACTCCCTGCTCTCCTCCCGGCTCAGTCCCCGGTAATGCTTATCCTGGAGCAAAATGCTCATCATCTGCGCTTCCCGCCGGGAGAGAAATTTTTCTTCAAATATCCGCTTTAAAAACTGCTTTGCCCTCGCCGGTTCAAAGGAACCCGCTTCCATCTCTCTCAAGACATCCTTCCAGATCCGTGCCTGCGGATGAACGACGCGGTAGATGCGGATATAGCCGCTGCCGCCCCGCCTGCTCTCCACCAGGTAGCCGCGCTCCGGAGAAAAGCGGCTGTTTAAAACATAATTAACCTGTGAAGGAACACAAGAGAATTTGCGGGCCAGCTCGGCACGCTGGATCTCCACGTAATTCCGCGTACTGATGGCCAGAAGCTTTTTTAAGTATTCCTCAATGTGATCCGTCAGTGATGCCACCGGCGCCACCTTCCCCCTTGCGGTTTGACTATCTTTTACCTTTCCAATTTAATAAATAAATCATTTTGCAGCGATATAATCTGACCTTAACTGACCTTCGACCTTATTATAACCCATCTCCCACCCAAGTAATCAAGTCCTGTTAATCTCTATTATGCCGCCATGAATATGGTGAAACTCTTGTTTTTGAAGAATTTCATCGTATTTCTTATATTTTTGCTAAGTAGAGGTTTATGGAATGGGGATCTAGTGGCGAGCTAGATGCTGATCTGTGGCCTGTAAAGAACACCAGAAGAGCTGCAGGGGCCGGGCATACCCGGCCCGAAATTTACAAATATATCATCGAAACCGTCCCATTGATATATCCTATACCGAAACAGGGGGTTTGAAATATGGTCCCACCGGCACCTCTTTGCCCTGCCAGCAGAGCTGCTTAATTCCTTCTAGAAAAGCCAGCCGTTGAAAAAGCAGGCTCTGATCAAAGTTCAGCGGTACAACTACCATAAATTCGATCTCAACAGCCCCGCTCTCCGAGCCCGGCTGTGCCGTTATTCTATCCATTTCAATTTTGCGGATATTTATCTTCAAATCGTTAAAAATACCGGCGATTTCACCGAGTACCCCCGCCCGGTCAAACATGCGCACAGTAAGGCGCTTGACGCGGTAGGAGGAAAGGAGCACCCGGTCGAGGCGTCCCAGGACCAGCAAGCTGATCAATACAACCAGCGTCGCCAGCAGCGCGCCGAAATAAAAGCCGATCCCCACCGCCAGTCCGATTGCCGAAACCGCCCAGATGCTAGCCGCCGTGGTTAAGCCGCGAATGCCGCCCCGCTGCCTGAGGATCGTGCCGGCCCCCAGGAAACCGATACCGGTGACCACTGAAGCCGCAATACGGCTGGGGTCGACCATGTCAGACATAGGCCCCGTAAAACCGTAAGCCGAAACCATCATAATCAAGACTGCCCCCACGCAAACAAGAATGTGGGTGCGAAAACCGGCCGGCAGGTTCTGACTTTCTCTCTCATAGCCTACCGCCCCTCCAAAAATAATGGCCAATCCAAGACGCAGGGCAATTTCCCAGTAGCTAATCATAACCGTAAACATCCTCTCCACTTTTCATGGCAAATTCGTTCATGCCAGAGAGTCTTGCCGAAACGGCGGCATCGATTAAACCGCCTTTCTCTTCTCGAGCGATTAATACGCCAGCCACTGCCGATTTATTCTTCTGCCCCGCCAGGAAGCAGCGATCCTGCGATATAATAATTTGCCGCATTCCAGAGCATAAATTCATCGATCCCCAGATCCCGGGCGGCATTAATCTGTGCCCTGACTTCCAAAGCCCCATAATGATGGCGTCCGTTAAATGACTGCAGCCAGGGACGCAAAGCGGCCGGCACCCCAGCCCGGGCCAGGCGGCGCTGCGCCTCGGCCAGGCTGCGGTAAATCGTCTCGTAAGGAGCGGCTTCGGGATCGGGGAGCCCCAGGTTGCCTGACTCATAATGTGACGGGTAAACCATGGGGCAGATGTAGTCCACCGCGGAAGCGAGAGACTCAAGATGCTGCCCGATGCCCATACCCCCGGGATCAGTGGTTACCATGCCAAAAGCATCAACGGTAAGCTCCACCTCATACTCAGCCAGGGAGGCGCGGGCATAGCGCAGGAAAGCAGGTATGACCTCGTTAAAAGGAGTCCCGTCTTCCGCCGGGTAGACTGCAGAAGAAAGGTTGCCGCTGTCTGGAAAGCGCACGTAATCGAACTGGATTTCGCGAAAGCCGAGCTGGGCGGCTTCGCGGGCCACCGCAACTAGGTACTTCCAGTTTTCTTTATTATAGGGATCGAGCCAGTAATCGCCCGCGCCGTCGCGCCAGAGACCTCCCCCGCGGTGCTGTATGGCCTGTCCGGGCTGGTGACACGCCATGAGGCTGTCTTTAAAGGCTACGATCCTGGCAATGGGATAAATACCGCGCTGCTCCAGCAGCTTCATAAAGGCCACGGGATCAGATATAAAGTTGTAA
Source organism: Bacillota bacterium (assembly GCA_012510625.1). Classification (GTDB taxonomy): domain Bacteria; phylum Bacillota; class Dethiobacteria; order DTU022; family DTU022; genus JAAZIN01. The sequence continues at coordinate 32 of JAAZHP010000307.1, read as the reverse complement.
GGCGCGCCGGCCTCCGCCGCCCAGGGAACACC
>JAAZHP010000306.1 GCA_012510625.1 Bacillota bacterium | reverse complement strand
GTCTGTTTAAACATCTGGTAAAGGGATAGCTTGGGATAATCAATGGTGTGGGGCACTTCAGGTTCATAATTATTTAACCAAAATTTTTCCATATTCAGCCTCCTTTTTCTAAATGTGACGGAACGATGACAAAACGTTAGGGCTGGCTGGAATATGCACCTCCTTGGAATCGGTAAATTTTTCCGGTCGGCAACCCGGCCGCCTTCGAGGTCCGGTTGCAGAGGGGCGTGGTTGCTGTTGAAGTATAATATTCGGCACCATTTGCATTATTCCTGCAAGATAATATTTTCCGAAGATAAATTTTAAAAAAATTATTCCTACAATACTTCTATAAAAAACCACACAATCATACCGATCTCCAAGATTAATTTAATAACCGCTCCGCTCCAGAAACCGATCACCGCGCCCAGTCCGGAACGCAGGGCGGTGTCGGGCTTACGTGTGGATATCAGCTCAAAGAGCACCGCGCCGGCAAATGGGCCGACCAGCAAGCCTATGGGGAAGAAAAAGAGTCCTACAATCAATCCCATGAGGGCGCCAAAAGCGGCAGTCTTTGAAGCGCCGAAATAGCGGCTGCCCAGAGCCGTAGCCAGGTAATCAACCCCCAATACCGAGGCGGCAAGCAGCCCCTGCAGGAGAAAAAAGATCCAGTTCAGCTTTTCAAAACCGGTCATAAATCCAAAAATGAGCATCCCCAGCCAGATAAGCGGAGCTCCGGGAAGCACCGGGGCAAATGTCCCCACGATGCCTGCTGCAAAAAAGAGGGAAGCGGTGATGTAAGCGGCGATAACCATTTTAGACACCTCTTTTTTAATTAATGTCTGATTGGGTTATATCATAACATATATTTTAGTATGGACTGAAAGAACAGCATTTTTAAAATAACTTCTTTTAAGGGAGGCGGGTCATGAAAAAGATGTTGCCGGCGCCGGCGGGCTTAATCTTATTTTTGATTCTTATCATATGCGGCTGTTCTATTCTGGAGCGGGGGCCGCAATCTTCACCCGAAAAATTGATGGAGACTTACCTGGAGGCTTTTAAAAATGATGATTTTGAGACCATGATCCGGTTGAGTGACGAACTAGGTGTCAGTGAAGACGAACTGGCCTTCTTAAAAAATTTTATCCAGATAATCGAACTGGAAAGTTACAGCATTAAGCAGGTTGAATATATCTCGGACAGCGAGGCGGCGGTGTCCATCTCCCTGGTTCTGCAATTAATGGGGTATGAGAAGAGGTTGGAGGACAGGATTATGGTTTTGCAAAAAGAGGGAAAATGGTATATCCAGGACAGAGTTTTTGACTATCAGTAAAGTTTAGCGGGCGGCATTGTTGGAATAATTTGGTGGCTGAAGTCTTTTAAAAATGGCAGGGTAATAGTATAATGAAATAACGGGAGGGAGGCCTGCAGCATGGAAAACTGGCCTGAAATAGCGCTTAATCATATTAACGACGCTCTTTTCATCACAGACCGATCCCACAGGGTCATTTGGATGAACCGCAATGCTGAAGAGCTGTTTGGCATTACACTGGCGGGAGTCCGGAGCAAGCCCCTGGCAGAGGTGACCGGCATACAACAGATCTCTTCTCTGCTGGATGACCATTTTGAACGGAAAGCATGCTGTGAACCTCTCTTTGAAAAAGCCGAGGCAACCGTCAAGCACAGCGGCAGGCGCTATTACTTTAAAATATCTGTGTCCCAGGTTATAACGCCCGCCGGCTTTGACGGTGCGCTGGTCCAGCTGACAGACATTACCCGTTTTCACGAAATGGAGAAATTTAAAGATGATTACATCTCCGTTATCTCGCACGAGTTTCGCACACCCCTTACCTCCATTGTATTGGGCGTAGAGATGCTGCGGGAAGGGCTGCTTGGAGAGCTGAACTCCCTCGGCCGGGAGATATTTGAAGCGATTGGCGATGATTGTAATCGCCTGACCAAGCTGGTGGACAACTTGCTGGAGCTTTCGCGGATCGAATCGGGGACAATCTATATCCAGGCTGAACCGGTTGAAGTGGCAGACCTGGTTCACGAAGCAGTGCGGCCGCTGCAGATCCAGGCTGACAAGAAGGGGATTGCCCTGGTCACGGATATTCCTGCCACGCTGCCCCCTGTTGCCGCCGACTTCAACAAGGCGGTCTGGGTTCTGACCAACCTGATTGGAAACGCCCTGCGCTATACTGACGCCGGAGGGACGATTACTGTTCAAGTGAAAGGGGGAAGGAGACGGCTCTACTTCTCAGTCCGGGATACCGGCTGCGGCATTCCCGAGGCATACCGTGACCGGATCTTTCAAAAGTTTATTCAAGTTCGCGATCCGGAGAAGAAAAGGGGTGGAGCCGGCCTGGGCCTGGCCATCGCCAGGGAGATTGTGACCGCCCATGGCGGAGAAATATGGGTGGAAAGTGAAGTGGGCAAAGGTTCAACCTTTACCTTTTCATTTCCGATTTTTCGCCGCGAAGGAATGCTCGGTTAAATCGGCGCTATAAAAGGAGGCAGTGTCATGCGGAAAAATATACTGCTGGTCGAAGATGAAAAAAACATTATCTTAGGTGTGCGTACCTGCCTGGATGCAGCCGGCTACAAGGTCGAGGTGGCCGAAAACGGGGAGATGGCCCTGGAAGCGGTGCGCCGGAAGAAACCGGATCTCATCCTGCTGGACCTGGTTATGCCTAAATGTGACGGATTTGAGGTACTTGAGAATTTAAAAAATGAACCGGAAACCAGCAAGATTCCCGTAGTTGTCCTTACCGCAAAGGCGGGAGAAGAGGATCGCAAAAGGGCCATAGAGCTGGGAGCGGACGCCTACATGACGAAGCCGTTCCGGCCCCAGGAGCTCTGGGATGTTCTAAAAAATTTTCTTCCAGATAACGATGACCATTAAACCGGCAGCCGGGATACCGGTGCTCCCGCGGGAGATGGGCGGGTGAAAAGATGAGCGTTGGCTGTAGCGGACCTGGCAGAAAAAAAATTGTCATTGCTCCCAATTCATTTAAGGGTTCACTCGACGCCCCCGGAGTTGCTGCAGCTCTGGCCAGGGGAGTCAAAGCGGCCTGCCCCGAATGGGAAGTGGTATCGCTGCCCCTGGCTGATGGAGGCGACGGAACAACGGCCTGCATTGTCAGCGCCACGGGGGGAAGCCTGTTCACGAAAAAGGTCACCGGACCCCTGGGCGAACCGGTCGAGGGTTTCTGGGGCCTTACCGGTGACGGTTCTACCGCCGTTGTTGAAGTGGCGGCGGCTTCGGGAATGGCCCGTCTCTCCCGGCAGGACCTCGATCCCATGCAGGCCACCAGTTACGGAACGGGAGAGCTGATCCTGGCCGCCCTTGAGAGCGGCTGCCGGAGCCTTTTTCTGGGGCTGGGCGGCAGTGCCACCAGCGACGCCGGGGCTGGGATTCTCCAGGCGCTGGGAGTGGAGCTGCTGGATCGAAAGGGAAGGCAGCTTAAGTGGGGCGCCGCATCCTTGAAGGAGCTGTCAAAGATTTCGCTTGAGCATATATCACCGCGCCTGCGCGGGGTGGAGCTTCTTCTGGGCTGTGACGTGGAGAACACCCTTTACGGTCCCGAAGGGGCGGCCTACATCTATGCGCCGCAAAAAGGGGCCCTGCCTGAGCAGCTTCCCCTGCTGGACGAGGGCCTGCGTCATTTTGCTTCCGTGGTAAAAAAGGAGCTGGGCGTTGATATCGGCGCTCTTCGCGGCGGGGGCGCTGCCGGCGGGATCGGCGCGGGGCTGGCCGGCGTCCTCGGGGCGAAGCTGGTCCCGGGTGCGGAGGAGATCATGGAAATTGTCGGTCTGCGCGCCTTGCTTGAGTCGGGCGAGGCCGGCCTGGTGATTACCGGAGAGGGACAAATTAACGCCCAGTCGCTTTACGGAAAAGTGCCCGTGGCTGTATCCCGCATGGCGAAGCGCTTTGGGGTGCCCGTCCTGGTTCTGGCCGGCGGGGTAAAGCTGGACCTGGAGGCGGCCCGCCGTGAAGGGATTACCACCATGCTCTCCATTACTGACGGCCCTATTTCACTGGATGAGGCCATGGCGCGGACCGCGGAGCTTCTGGAAAGCACCGCCCGGCGCGCCATGGAGCTGGTGCGGATCCAGCTGTAGGAATTAGCAAGGTCCCCCCATTGGGGAAAGATTTTAAACTCCCCCCTTTGCCAAAGGGGGGCCGGGGGGGATTTTAAAAATGCTTTTAACACTGGTGTGATAGGCAAAACGGGGAGGTCCAAATCCCCCTAAATCCCCCTTTATAAAAGGGGGACTTTATTTAGAGGATGCCCAATGTACCTCCTGAACAAGTTTTCTAGCCTTTGGAAAAGATCCTGTGAGCCATTTCCGCTTCGCCTCCTGGATGACAACAAGGGGTTGCCAATGTTATTAAAGGGCCTTTTGCAGCAGCTTGGCCAGCCTCATGGCCTCCGCTTCACCGGCGGGGTGATACAGCGCCGCTTTCAAGGCGCTGAAAAAACGGCCGGCTGTTTTTTCAAGCTCCAACCGGCTCAGGCGTTTGTCCTTCCCGGCTGCGGCAGCTTTGGCGGAGAGCTCTTTCAAAACGGCTGCCAGGGAGGGATAATCAGGCTGCAGCTCCTCCCAGGGAAGCTCCTTCCAGGCCACCTCCTCCGCCTGCAGGGCGCCGCTCAGCGCCGGGTAGCGCCGTTCCATTTGGCGCTGCAGCTTATCCAGCGAATCCCGGCTCACCGCCGCATCAAGGAGATAGCCGGCCTGTTCTATGTTCTCCCGGCCGCCCTCCATGCGATCTACCAGCACGTAAACCGCGCAGACGCTGCCGCCGGCCTCCTCTACGGCGGAGGCGGCGCTCAGGATTGATGCGCCGGTGGTCAATACGTCATCGACAATCACTGTCCGCATGCCGCGGTAAAAGGGGCCTTCAATACGCGACCTGGTGCCGTGACCTTTGGTTTCCTTGCGCACGATAAATGATGGCAGGGGGATGAGAGATGCCGGGGCACCCTCTTTTTGAGCCCATATATTGCTAAGCGCCGCAACGCCGGCGGCGATAGGATCGGCCCCCAGCGTCAATCCGCCTATTGCATCAGCCCTGATGCGGCGCTGCTGCATAGAGGCAAGAATATACTGCGCCGTGGCGTAGAGCCCCTCGGGGGCCATGGTTACCTGCTTGCCGTCGATATAGTAGCTGCTGTAGCGGCCTGATGAAAGCAAAAACCTGCCGCAACGGTAGGAGTATATAAAAGTCAACAGGAGCAGCTTATGCCTTAGTTCGTCTAGGACCGGGTAATTCATAACGAGCCTCCCCTGGATATGAATAATGTTTTATGGAAAGTATTATATCATTATTGCCGGGTTGCGGCCCGTTTTACCCTGGGTTTTGTTATTGGCCAGGTGAGAAGTGAGATTGTCTCTTATCCAAAGATAAAATGTTCGCCGACAAGACAAAGGCCTTAATTTCTCTCACTTCTCACTTTTACTCTGCTCACTTTTTTTCGGTTGATACTTTCTTCAGCTCTTCTTCCCTGAGAACACGGCGCAAAATTTTACCCACCATGGTCTTCGGAAGTTCGGAGCGAAACTCCACCAGTTTTGGCACCTTGTAGGCGGCCAGGTTTTCTTTGCAGAAGGCGATGACCTCTTCTTCGGTGAGGGTTTCGCCTTCCTTGAGGACGATATAGGCCTTAAGGGTTTCTCCGCGGTAAGGATCGCTGATGCCGGCAACGGCAGCCTCCAGGATTTTAGGATGCGTGTAGAGAACCTCTTCAATGTCACGGGGGTAGATGTTGTAGCCGCCGGCGATAACCATGTCTTTCTTCCGGTCGACAATATAAGTGTAGCCTTCTTCATCAACCCTGGCGATGTCGCCGGTGTAAAGCCAGCCGTCCCGCAGGCTGTGTGCCGTCTCCTCCGGCATGTTCAGGTAACCTTCCATTACCTGGGGGCCGCGCACGCAGAGCTCGCCAATCTCACCGATGGGCAATTCAGTCTCGCCTGTTTCCAGATCCACGATCTTCATCTCGGTGTCTACGATAGGCAGGCCGATGCTGCCCACCTTATTTTTACCGTAAATGGGGTTGCTGTGGGTAACAGGCGATGATTCGGACAGCCCGTAACCTTCGACCAGCTTGCCTCCCGTAATTTTTTCAAACTGCTGCTGCACCTCCACCGGCAGCGGGGCGGCGCCGCTGTTGCATACCCTGATTGAACGGACATTGTGTTTCTGCAGGTCGGGGGCATTGTTAATCGCTACATACATTGTCGGCACGCCGGGAAAGAGAGTCGGCTTTTCCTTGTCTATCGTCTTCAAAACATCGGCAAGCACAAAACGAGGCAGTAAAATCATTTTGTTGCCTGTAAGTACCGGTAGATTAAGAGCGGTGGTCATGCCGTAGCTGTGAAAGTAGGGCAGAACGGCGAGAAAGGCTTCTTTACCCTCTTTCAGATCGGTGCACCACGCTTTAAGCTGGATGGCATTGGCTAGCAGGTTGCGATGCTGCAACACGGCGCCTTTGGAGACGCCGGTGGAGCCGCCCGTATACATGAAGACGGCCCTGTCTTCAGGAAACACCTCCACAGGCTTCGGTTTTTTCCCCTTGTGTTTTTTAATTAAATCAAGGAAGTTGTAATCACCGGCTTCAACTTTAACCCTGTCCCCCTCTTTTTTCTCCTTGGCGACAGTGTAGAGAAAGCGCAGCATTCCGGGGAAATAATCCTTGATGTTGGTCACGATGATGTTTTTCAGGCCCGTTTGAGGCTGCAGATCTTTGATCATTTTGTAAAACCGGGTTAATGTAATAATGGTTTCGGTTTGGGAGTCATTAAGCTGGTAAATAAGCTCGCGAGCAACATACATGGGGTTGCAGGGCACGGCGACAGCGCCCAGCGCAAGTACGCCATAAAAGGCGATGGGAAACTGCGTGCAGTTGGGCAGGTGAATGGCCACCCGGTCTCCCTTTTTGACTCCCAGCGATTCCAGGGCGGCGGCGAATTCCTTTGTCAGGGTTAAAAACTCGTTGTAAGTTATGACACGGCCCATGAAAGAAACAGCCGGCAGCGCTCCAAAGCGGGAGGCGCTGTCCTCAAGCATTTTAAATAGAGATATTTGAGGATATTCAACGCTTTCAGGAACACCCGGCTCATAATGCTTCAACCAGATTTTTTCCATACCATCTCCTCCCTTCAAATTAATAATAGAGCGGGCTTGCCTGACCGATTTAAGATAGCCGGCAGACACCTCCTTTCAAAATAAAAACTGCTCCTGCCGCAAGGACTGCTTTAAGGGCGCAGGGGGCACCCCATTATTTCATAATATTCTCTATTATATAGAAAATTCCTTTAATATAATAAATTGAACCAAATTGGTCCGAGAGCTGTCTATTCACACTGCGGGGTGTT
>JAAZHP010000060.1 GCA_012510625.1 Bacillota bacterium | reverse complement strand
GGCCGCCGCCTCGATTTTATTGCCCAGGAGATATTCCGCGAAATTAACACAGTGGGATCCAAACAGCAGGATTACCGCCTTGCTGAGCTGGTGGTAAAAATGAAAACCGAGCTGGAGAAAATGCGGGAACAGATTCAAAATATCGAATAACAGATCGGTGGAAAAGGGGTCATTAAAAGGTGTCCACAAAGCTTATTAACATCGGATTCGGGAATATCGTTTCAGCTGAGCGAATCATCGCCATCGTCAGTCCCGAATCGGCGCCGATTAAAAGGCTCATTAATGAAGCCAGAGACCGGGGGATCTTGATTGATGCCACTTACGGGCGCCGCACCCGTGCGGTGATCATCACTGACAGCAGCCATGTCATCCTATCGGCGGTGCAGCCGGATACGGTGCGGCATCGCTTGCAAGCCTGTACTGAATCAAAAGAAGAGAACAGTTAAATATTATTCCAGGAGGATAGGCAATGGCTGCAGGGCTGCTGGTTGTTCTCTCCGGCCCTTCGGGAGTAGGCAAAGGGACTGTTTGCGAGCGGCTCCGCCTTTACCGGCCGTCTTTGCAGATTTCCCTATCGATGACGACCCGCCCGCCCCGGCCCGGAGAGCTGGCGGGGCGGAATTATGATTTTACCACGCCGGCCCGCTTTAAAGAGCTGATTTCCAGGGACGCATTCCTGGAGTGGGCTGTTGTTTATGGCCATTATTACGGGACGCCCAGGGAAGCGGTGGAGAAAAACCTGGCCCTGGGAAGAGAGCTCCTGCTGGAAATTGATGTTCAGGGCGCTCTGCAGGTCCGCCGCCGCATGGCCGAGGCCGTCCTCATATTTCTGGCTCCGCCCTCGATGGAAGCTCTCTGTGAGCGCATAACCGGCCGCGCCACCGAGGAAGCGGTGCACATCAAGCGCCGCCTGCAGGCGGCGCAGCAAGAAATGGCGGCATACCATCATTATGACTACCTGGTGGTTAACGACCAGGTCGAGAAGGCGGCCGCATCCATCAACGCGATCATAGAAGCTGAAAAGTGCAGGATCAGCCGGGGAGTAAAACCGCCCGGCTGGGGAGGTGAAAAAAAAGGTGATCTATCCTTCGATTGATCAACTGCTGCAGCAAGTAAAAAGCAAGTATGCTCTTGCCATTGCCGCTGCAAAGCGGGGGCGCCAGTTGCGCAACGGGGCCAAGCCCATGGTTGAATGCAGCTCGCGCAAAGAGGTTACGGTGGCTTTTCACGAGATTAATGAGGGGAAAATCGAAATCGAGCTGCCGCCGTGCAGTTCGCGCGCCAGTAAATAGTAAAGGGAGCTGGGGATCAGGTGTATCTGCTGGGGGTTACCGGAGGCATCGCCGCTTACAAAACGGCGGAACTGGCCAGGCTTTTTGTGCGCGAGGAGAAAGAAGTCCACGTAATCATGACTCCCGGGGCGGCTCAATTTATCAGCCCGCTCACTTTTCAGACTCTGACCGGCCGGCCGGCGCTGATTGACCAGTACTGGGTTTCGGAAGGCGAGAAGGTGCGCCACGTGGAGCTGGCCGAAGCGGCTGCGGTGATGGTGGTGGCCCCGGCAACAGCCAACACCCTGGGCAAAATGGCCGGCGGCATTGCGGACAACCTTTTGACCACGGTCTACCTCGCGGCGCAGTGCCCCGTGGTCCTGGTTCCCTCCATGAACGAGCGCATGTATCAACATCCGGCGGTTCAGGCCAACCTGGAGAGGCTGCGCGAACAGGGCTGCCACATCATGGAGCCGGGCACCGGGGAGCTGGCCTGTGGCATCTCCGGCAAGGGAAGGATGCCCGAACCGCATGAAATTGCCGATTTTGTCAGGGCTGTTCTCACGGAAAAAGATTTCCGGGGGGTCCGCGCCCTGGTTACCGCCGGGCCAACGCGGGAGCCCCTCGACCCGGTCCGGTTTATCAGCAACCGCTCCACCGGGCTGATGGGGTATGCCATGGCCCGCGCCCTCGTTGAGAGGGGGGCGGATGTTGTTCTCATCAGCGGGCCCAGCAGCTTGAGCTGCCCCGGGGGAGCCAGGCTGGTGCCGGTTACTACGGCTCTGCAGATGTATGAAGCGGTGATGGAGCATTTTGAAGAATGCCATCTCGTGGTGAAGGCGGCCGCGGTGGCCGATTACCGCCCTGCGGCGGCAGCGGAGCAGAAGATGAAAAAAGAAAACTTCGAGAATGTGCTGAGACTGCAGCCGAACCCCGATATCCTGCAGGAGCTGGGCCGCCGCAAGGGTGAGCGTATCCTGGTGGGCTTCGCCATGGAGACGGAGCGGGCCGGGCTTAATGCCCGGGAGAAACTGCAGCGGAAAAACCTGGACCTCATTGTGGTCAACGACCTCAACGTCCCCGGAGCCGGCTTTGCCGTTCCCACCAACCAGGTCTGCATCATCGACCGGCAGGGAAGGGCCGAAGAGCTGCCCCTGATGCCGAAGGAGATCCTTGCTCACCGCATCCTGGACCGGGTTCGCCCCCTGCTGCCGTAAAGCCGGGCGGCACTTGTGCGTTCCGGCTAGATCAGGCTGCTGAGCAGGTGCGGCGTAACGAAGATCTCGATCAGGGCGGCCAGGATCAGCAGCGCCGTCACAAGGGGCATTACCGAGACAATTTCTTTCCAGATATACTTGAAGCTCTGCAGGCGCGTTTTCCCAGGCAGGGGAGAGGCAACGCAGTGGTAGCCCAGCTTCAGCCCCAGGGCGCCGCAGAGAAAGAAGGCAAAGAGCTCAAAAATGCCGTGCGGCAGGATTCCGAATACAATCATCGCCGGGATGGACATGCCCATCTCCTGGACTGATGCGGCGAGGAGCCCGAGGATGAAGCCGTTTATGGAGAGAGTGGCCAGCGGGGAGATGCCGGCGAAGGCGCCAAGGAAGAGCATCTGGGCCATGGCCATAAAATTTTTCAGCAAGATCATCAGCGCGGCAATGTACGGCGGGTTTTCCAGGATCAGGTTAAAGAGCGTCTCTAGCCCTTCAATCTGTGTTTCAACCCCCGGGATAGAGCTTTGCGGTGCACTGGCGGCAAAGTAAGCCAGGATTGAGCCGGCCAGGAAAATGGCCACGGCCAGGAGAAGCCAGTTGCGGTTCTGCCTGAGCACATCTTTAACCGGCAAGAGGAGGGAGAACACTGGCATCAGCCTTTCTTCGATTATTGCCTTGTTCGAGGCTGCATTTATTTTATCAAAACAGCCCCTTTTTGTTAATCAAAGAAGATGAATGAATATGCCGAAGTTCTCATTGACCTGGTCAGCGATGCCGTGGATCGCCCCTTCGACTACCGGATTCCGGACCATCTTGAGGGTAAGGCGGTGCCTGGGTCGGCGGTGCGGGTCCCCTTCGGCCGCCGCGAATATCGCGGCTACCTGCTGCGGCTTCTGCCGCAGCCCGCAGTGGGCGAGGTGCGCGAGATTATTTCGGTGGAAGGAGATGAACCGCTGCTGCAGGAGGAGCAGCTGGCGCTGCTTCACTGGATGGCGCACCGCTTTTATTGCCGCAAGATCGAAGCGGTTCATGCCATGCTGCCGGCTCCCCTTCGCGAAGGGCGGCCCATTGCCCCCCGCCTTCTGACCCTGGCCGGCGCCGCCGCGGAGTTCGATCTTTCCCGAGCTCCGGCGCAGCGGAAGGCCGTTGAATTAATACATAAACGGGGCCCCATGGCGCGGCGGGATTTAACCCGCCTCGGCGTGCGCAGCGGCACCGTGCGCGCCCTGCTGCAGAAAGGGCTGCTCGAGGAGACGGCCGCGGCAGCATCATCGTTCAGGCCGCAGCCGCCGGACCAGTTACCCCCCCCGGCCAAACCCCTGGTCTTAAATGAAGAGCAGCAGCGGGTCTTTGCGGAGATCTGCGCCGCTCTTGAGGAGCGCCGCGCTGAAAAGATGCTCCTGCACGGCGTGACCGCCAGCGGCAAAACCGAGGTCTACCTGCAGGGGATTGCCCGCTGCCTTGAACAGGGCCGGAGCGCGCTGGTGCTCCTTCCCGAGATCTCGCTCACGCCGCAGATGATCGAGCTTTTTGCAGGGCGCTTCCCCGGGCGGGTGGCGGTGATGCACAGCCGCCTCACACCCGGGGAGAGGGCGGAGCAGTGGCGGCGAATCCGTTTCGGCGCGGCGCCGGTGGTCCTCGGCGCGCGCTCCGCCGTCTTTGCTCCACTGGAGAGGATCGGCCTCATCGTCATTGACGAGGAGCATGAGAACAGCTATAAACAGGAAGATGCGCCGCGCTATCATGCCCGCGATGTGGCCTGGTGGAGGGCCCGCTATCACGGCGCTCTTTTGCTCCTGGGGAGCGCTACCCCTTCCCTGGAAAGCTACTACGAGGCGAAGCAAGGCCGGGGACAGCTTCTCGAGATGAGCACGCGGGCAACCCCGCAGGAGCTGCCGCCGGTGACCGTGGTCGATATGCGCGAAGAGATGCGCCAGGGTCACCGCCACATCTTCAGCCGGCCCCTTCTTGCCGGAATCGAGGAAGTCCTTGCGCGCGGCCAACAGGCTCTTCTCTTTCTAAACCGGCGCGGCTTTGCCGGCTTCATTCTCTGCCGCGAGTGCGGCTACGTGCTCCGCTGCCCCCATTGCGCCGTATCCCTGACCCTGCACCTCGATCGGGCGCGGATGGTCTGCCATTACTGCTCGCACGAAGAGCCCGTGCCGCAGAGCTGCCCCGAATGCAAGGGGATCAAGATCCGCCACTTTTCCGCCGGGACGCAGCGCGTGGAAAGCGAGGTCAGAAAGCTCTACCCGCAGGCCTCCCTGGTGCGCATGGACAGCGATACCACCGCGCAGCGGGGAGCACACCAGCGCCTTTACCGGCGCTTCCGCGATGGAAAAGCCGATATTTTAATCGGGACGCAGATGATTGCCAAGGGATTCGATTTTCCCCGGGTGACCCTGGTCGGGGTGGTTACCGCCGACACCACCCTCAATCTGCCCGATTTTCGTTCTGCCGAGCGCACCTTTCAGCTTCTCACCCAGGTCTCCGGGCGGGCGGGCCGCGGCAGCGGCGGGGGGAAGGTGATCATCCAGACCTATCATCCCCTGCACTACAGCATCCAGACGGCGGCAAAGCATGATTACCGCTCCTTTTATGCCTCAGAACTGGAGCTGCGCCAGGCGCTGTTCTATCCGCCTTTTACCGACCTGGTCCGCTTTCTTTTAAGCGGTTCTGAGGAAGCGGCCGTTTGGGAGGCGGCCGCCTGCCTCCGCGACATGCTGGAAGAGTGCCGGGGCGAGGCGGAGCTCCTTGGTCCCGCCCGGGCGCCTCTTTACCGGTTAAAAAAGGCTTACCGGGTTCATGCTATGCTGAAAGGGGAGAGGCTGGCCTCCGCTGCGCCTCGCCTGCGGAAGGCGGCGCAGGATTTCCGCCTGCGCAGGCCGCCCCGGCCGGTGCGGCTGACGGTGGATTTTAATCCCCAGGTGGTGCTATAATGGGCTGGGAGGTGTTCCCTTTGGCCATTCGGAGGATCGTCAACGGCAACCATGCCATATTGCGAAGCCATGCCCGGCCGGTGCAGAAGATAAATGATGCCATCATCACTCTTCTCGATGACATGGCCGAAACGATGTATGAGAACAAAGGCGTCGGTCTCGCCGCGCCGCAGATCGGCATTGCCAAGCGGCTCATCGTGGTCGATCCCGGGGAGGATCGCCTGATTAAGCTGATCAACCCGCGCTGCCTGGAGTGGGAAGGCGAGACCGTCGACGTGGAAGGGTGCTTAAGCATACCCGGCATTTACGGCGAGGTGCCCCGCGCCTCTCGAGTGCTGGTGGAGGCGCTCGACACTAGGGGGAAGCAGCTGCGCCTGGAGGCGGAGGGATTCCTGGCCCGGATCCTGCAGCACGAGATCGATCACCTGGACGGAATTCTTTTTCTTGACCGGGCCATCAGGCTCGTCGACCCGGAAGAGGAAAAAAAGGAAGAGGGATCGTGAAAAGTTTAAAACTTCTGTTCATGGGGACGCCGCATTTTGCTCTTCCTTCGCTGGAGCAGCTCTACCGCAGCGGGCACAAGCTGGCCGCGGTAGTCACGCAGCCCGACCGGCCGCGGGGACGGGGGAAGAAGCTTAACCCTTCGCCGGTAAAGCAGTGGGCCCTGGAGAATGAAATAGCGCTGTACCAGCCGGCCCGGCTGAAAGAGAGCTCTTTTTTACGCGAGCTGGAGACTGTTGCTCCCGACCTCATCGCAGTTGTAGCTTACGGCTTGCTCCTGCCCCCGGAGCTCCTGAAGCTGCCGCCCCTGGGCTGTATTAACCTTCATGCATCGCTCTTGCCGGCATACCGCGGCGCTGCGCCAATCGAACGGGCCGTAATGGATGGAGCGCGGGAAACCGGCGTTACCGTTATGTTCATGGCCGAAGAGCTGGATGTCGGTGATATTATCCTGCAGGAGCGGCAGCCCATCAGCTTCACAGATACTTCCGGTGAGCTGGGCGCACGGCTTGCCGCTGCCGGAGCCCGGCTGCTGCGCCGGGCGGCGGATGAGATTGCCGCGGGAAAGGCCCGCCGGATCCCCCAGGACCATTCCCGGGCCAGCTATGCCCCGCCGCTGCGCCCCGATGAGGAGCGGCTGGATTGGACTGAAGATGCCGTTTCGCTTCACAACCGGATCCGGGCGTTGAACCCGCGCCCGGGGGCATATACCACTTACCGCGGGCGGCGTCTCAAAATCTGGCGGGCAGCTCCGGTTGAAGCCGCCGGTGCCGTGGGGCCGGATTTGCCGGGGAGCGGCCTGCAGCCGGGATGCGTGGCTTCGGTTGGCGGCGGCAGGATCATCGCTGCTGCAGGCGGAGGCAGCCTCCTGGAGCTGCTGGAGCTGCAGCCCGCCGGCAAAAAGCGGCTTAACGCCGGTGATTTTTGCCGCGGCTACCGCCTGGCCGCAGGCGAGCGGCTGGGAGATTGAGCCTTGTCTGATAGGAGATTCACGGCGCGCGAAGCGGCGCTGCAGGCGCTTTACCGCGTGGAGCGGGACGGCGCTTTTTTAAACCTGGTTATGCCGCCGCTTCTGAAGAAGCTGCCCCCGCCGGAGCGGGCCCTGGCCCGCGAGCTTGCTTCCGGAACGATCCGCCGCTGCAATACCCTCGACTGGACCCTGGGGCTCTTTCTGAAACGCCCCCTGGGGGAACTTACCGCCTGGATGCGCAACCTGCTCCGCCTGGCTGCCTACCAGCTTCTCTACCTGGAGCGGATCCCGCCCCATGCCGCCGTTGATGAAGCGGTCAAGCTGGCCCGCCGCTACGGCCATCGCGGTGTCGCCGGGCTGGCCAACGCGGTGCTGCGCCGCCTGGCCGCAGCAGGCAAGGATCTGCCCTGGCCAGATCCGGCCCTCCGCCCCGTGGAGCACCTGGCTTTACAGGAGAGCCACCCGCCCTGGCTGGTGGAGCGCTGGCTGCGCCGCTTCGGCCCGGAAGAAACTCGCCTGCTCTGCCAGGCGAACAATAGTCCACCCCTGCCGGCGCTGCGCCCCAACCTGCTGCGCACCGGACCCGCTGAATTAAAAGAGATTCTAGCCGCCGAGGGGGTTCCCGCCCATATCAGCCCCCGCCTGCCCGGCGTCCTGCTGGCGAAGCCGGAGCGGCCTGTTTCCAGCCTGGACAGCTTCCGGAAGGGGCTCTTCACGGTGCAGGGTGAAAGCTCCATTCTCGTAGCGCCGCTGCTGCAGCCGCAAGCGGGAGAGAGAATTGTAGATCTCTGCAGCGCTCCCGGGGGAAAGAGCACTCACCTGGCCGAACTGATGGAAGATTGCGGACTGGTCACGGCTGCAGATCTCCATGCGCACCGTCTCAGGCTGGTGGAGCAAGCCGCCCGGAGACTGGGCTTGACTTCTATCGAGACTCTCCTGGCCGACGGCAGGCGCATCGGCTCTGCCGGCCTGCAGCCGCCGCACCGGATCCTGGTGGACGCGCCCTGCAGCGGCCTGGGCGTGATTCGACGCCTGCCGGAGCTGAAATGGCGCCGCCGCCCCGCAGACCTGGCGCGCCTTTCTTGCCTTCAACTGGAGCTGCTTGGCGCTGCCGCGGCGCTGCTTCGCCCCGGCGGGCTGCTGCTCTACAGCGTCTGCACCTTTGAGCCCGAGGAGACCGCCGCGGTGGCGGATGCTTTCAGCGCCGCCCATCCCCGTTTCCGCCTGGAACCGCTGGATTTCCTCTTGCCGCCTGCGTTGAGGGAAGATGGAAGCGCCGCTCCGGGCGGCATCTTTATTTACCCGCACCGCCACGGCATGGACGGCTTTTTCATGGCGCTCTGGCGCAAGGATTGACAAAAAACTCCTATATATTGTTATTTAAATTTATTTTTGCTATACTGATTTGGGAATCAAAATATCGTTTTGGAGGTGGCGCCTTGCGGGCCGTCGGTCTTACGCATAGAGGCCGGGAGCGTTCACGCAACGAGGACAGCTACCTGGTTAAAACAGGAGAAGATCTTTCCATCCTGGCCGTAGCGGACGGCATGGGAGGGCACATGGCAGGAGATGTGGCCAGCGCCCTGGCCATCGGGGTCTTTGAACGCTACTGGGCTGAAGTGAGCCGGAACCGGCCGCCTTCGCCGGATCGTTTTGCTGAAATAATCGAAAATTTAATTATCAAGGCAAACAACCTGATCCTGGAAGAAGCGGCCCGGGATTCCAGCAAAGAAGGGATGGGCACCACCCTGACAGTAGGCCTGCTCAGCGGCCTCAGCCTGGTTATCGGCCACATTGGGGACAGCCGGGCTTACCTGGTATCCAAAGATGCACTGACCATGCTGACGGAAGACCATTCTCTCCTGGAGCAGCTGATCCAGGCCGGGCGGATGAGCCCGGAGGAAGCCGAAGGCCATCCGAAGCGCCATATCCTGGTCCGGGCCCTGGGCACCTCCGCCGAGGTGAAGGTTGACCTGATCCCGGTGGAGCTCAACGAGGGCGACGCGCTGCTTTTTTGCAGTGACGGGCTCACATCCATGGTCCCGGACGAAGAGATCCACCGGGCCGCCTTGGACCATACCGACCCGCTGCCGGCGGCGCAGGCCCTGATCCGGCTGGCCAACGAACGGGGCGGCTGCGACAATATTACGGTAGTTTATGCTACCGACATAGGAAGGCGGGGGGTTTGATGATCGGGAAAACCTTGGCCGGCCGTTACCAGCTGCTGGAAAAAATCGGAGAGGGCGGGATGGCCCAGGTTTACCGCGGCTGGGACAGCCAGCTGCGCCGGACCGTAGCAGTTAAGGTGCTCAAAGAGCAGATGACCGGGGACAGCGCCTTTGTGCAGCGCTTTCGCCGCGAAGCCCAGGCGGCGGCGGGGCTGTCCCATCCCAATATCGTGAATATATACGATGTGGGTGTAGAGGGAAATACCCACTTCTTCGTCATGGAATACCTCCACGGCAAGACTCTTAAGCAGTTCATCCGTGAAAAAGGGCGCCTCCCGGCCGACGAAGCGGTAGCCATCGCTGCACGGATTGCCGAAGCGCTGGCCCAGGCCCATGCCGCCGGGGTGATTCACCGGGACATTAAGCCGCAAAATATCATCTTTTCTCATAACGGCCAGGTCAAGGTGGCCGATTTTGGCATAGCCATCGCCGCCGACGGCACCACCCTTACCTGCACCGACAAGATCATCGGCTCAGTCCACTATTTTTCTCCCGAGCAGGCCCGGGGAAGCATAGCCGGGAAAGAATCGGATATATACTCGCTGGGCGTGATCCTCTACGAGATGGTTACCGGGCAGGTTCCCTTTAACGGGGAGAGCCCTGTTTCCGTGGCCATGAAGCACGTTCAGGAGCCGGTGATTCCGCCTTCGCAGCTGGCGGAGGATATTCCGGAACCGCTGGAAAGGATCATTTTGAAGGCGCTGGAGAAAGATCCGGGCCGCCGCTACCGCAGCGCCAGAGAATTTCTCGATGAGCTGCTCTACTTTCAGAAAGAGGGTAAATCCCGCGTCCAGCCTGCGCCTGTAAGCAGTTACGATGATGAGGATACCAGGGTGATGAAACCGCTGCCGTCCCAGGATAAAAAAGGGGGTTGGGCCGCGGTCAAGAAAAACTGGATCCTCATTCTCATTATCGTTTTGCTGGCCGGGGCGCTGATTGCAGGAGTGATTATCTTTGTCCGCGGTTTTCTTTACGTCCCCGAAGTAACTGTTCCCGAATTGAGGAACCTCAGCTATGAAGATGCCGTCGCTGTTTTAGAAGAACACGGGCTGGTGGCGGATCCGGAAGTTCAATATGTCCACGACGATATTATTCCCGAAGGATACGTGGTTAAATCGGTGCCTTACCAGGGCCGCACTGTCCGTCAAAAGCGGCCGGTGCAGCTCTTTATTAGCCTGGGGCCGGAGAAAATTCTCGCTCCCGACCTTTACCTGCATACAGAAGAAGAGGCCCGGATTATACTGCAGGAGCTTGGCTTGAAGATAAACTGTGTCCGCGAGTACAACGATGAAATCCCCGAAGGGAAGATCTTCAAGCAGGTTCCCGCATCCGGACTGCCCTTATCCCGCGATGAAGAGGTTGTTGTCTATGTCAGCAGCGGGAGCCGGCCTTTCCGCCTGTCTTCGCTAATCGGCCGGACAAGGGATGAAGCTGTTTCCTATCTCGAACAGGAAGGGCTCAATCCGCGCCTGCGATACGAGACGAACGAGAAGCCTGCAGGAATCGTCGTGGCCCAGTTCCCCGAGCCGGGCAGCTATGTGCAGCCCGGGCAATCTGTTGACCTGGTGATCAGCGAGGGGCCCGGGGAAGAAGCTGTTGAAGAGGGCGGCGGGACTGAGGAAGATGATGATAGCGATGATTAAGCGGCCAAAGGGGGCATTGCTTTTCTGGAAGGGACGGTGATCAGGATTGCGGGCGGTTTTTTTGCCGTCCGTGATCTGGAGGGGCGGGAATACCTCTGCCGGGCTCGCGGCAAGCTGAAGCAAAGACGCGGCGGCATTCTTGTCGGCGATCGGGTTCTTATCCAGCAGGCGGCGGAAAGAGGCGAGAAAGAGCAAGCCGGCGGCGGGGCCGGCACCGGGATTATCGAAGAGCTGCTTCCCCGAAAAACGGCCCTTATGCGCCCCCCGGTGGCCAACATCGATCAGCTGATCCTGGTAATGGCGCTGCGGGAGCCCGAGCCTGACTGGAACCTGGCTGACCGGATCCTGGTCCTGGCCGGAGAGGAAAATTTAAGCGTGCTCTGCTGCCTGAACAAGATTGATCTGGTTGATGATGAGGAAAGGGAATCCATTTCCCGCCTGCTCGAGCCCTTTCCCTATAACCTTATCTGGACCAGCGCCAAGAACGGTGCAGGCATCGGGCAGCTGCGGGAGCGGCTGCATGGTAAAATGTCAGTTTTTGCCGGCCCTTCGGGAGTGGGCAAGTCATCACTGCTCAATGCTGTCCAGCCGGGCCTCTCTCTGAAGACCGGAACGGTTAGCGCCAGGATCGGCCGCGGCCGCCATACCACACGCCACGCCGAGCTGCTGCCGCTGAGCCCGGAGGGACTCGTGGTCGATACCCCGGGATTCTCGAGAATTTCTTTCACCGGCCTGGCTCCGGAAAAACTGGGCGCTCTTTTCCCAGAATTTGCCGGACATGCCGGCCGTTGTTCTTTTCGCAACTGCAGCCATATCCACGAGCCGGGCTGTGCCGTCCGCGAAGCGGCCGAGATGGGGAAGATCAATTCGCGCCGCTACGAGCACTACCGGCTCTTCTGGGAAGAATTGACTGCCAAGGAGAGATAAATGAAGATGCCGGTAAAAGTAGCCCCATCCCTGCTGGCCGCCGACTTCGGCCGGCTGCGCGAAGAGGTGCGCCGGATAGAATCGGCCGGCGCCGACTGGATTCACTTTGATATCATGGACGGGAAGTACGTCCCGGCCATTACCATGGGCCCGCTGGTCCTGGAAGCGCTGCGCCCGCACAGTAAATTGACTTTCGACGCCCATTTCATGATTGAAAATCCCGAGGCGCAGCTGGATGCCTTTGCCCGGGCCGGAGCCGACATGATCACCGTTCATGTCGAGGCCACGGCGCACCTGGATCGCGTTCTGCGCGAGATTAAAAAACGCGGGTTGAAGGCCGGCGCCGCCCTGAACCCGGCTACGACCCCCGATCAGCTTGACTATGTCTGGCCGCTGCTCGACCTGGTCCTGGTGATGAGCGTCAACCCGGGCGCGGGAGGGCAGTCTTTCATTCCGGCGGTGCTGCCGAAGATTGAGAATTTGGCCAGGCGCATCCGCGAAAGCGGCAGGCCGGTGGATCTTATGGTGGACGGCGGAATAAATGGCGATACTGCGCCGCAGGTTGTTGCCGCCGGAGCCACGGTCCTGGTGGCCGGCTCAGCTGTATTCAACGACCCCCAGGGCATGGAGCTGATCCAGGCTTTTAAAACTATCGGCGGACCGCGCTACCGGGTTTAAAGGTATTGCTGGATATGCTATAATACAAAAAAGAAAATAAATACCGTTTTCTTCGGGGTCCGGTGAGGTGGGAGCAATCCTGCCAATTCCGAACCGGCGGTAATGCCCCGAGGGGCTAGCCCGCGAGCCCATGTGGCCGACCCGGTGCGATTCCGGGGCCGACAGTATAGTCTGGAGGGGAGAAGAGACGGCGGTAAATTGTAACCTTTGTCCCCCGAATAAACCCTGAAGCATTTTTCGAACAGGGTTTTTTCTTTGCCCAGGAAATAATAACCCGGAGTGAGAGATTTTTGGATATTGATGAGCGCTTTATGTGGATTGCCCTGGATCTGGCTCGACGGGGCCGGGGCTCAACCAGTCCCAATCCCATGGTGGGCGCGGTGGTGGTGCGCGACGGAAAGATAGTTGGGACCGGCTACCACCAGGCCCCGGGAGGGCCGCATGCAGAGGTGGCCGCCCTGCGGCAGGCCGGTGAAAAGGCCCGCGGCGCGGTGCTTTACGTAAACCTGGAGCCCTGTGCCCACAGGGGCCGGACCGGGCCCTGCGCCGATGCTATCATCCGCGCGGGAATTAGCCGGGTGGTGGCGGCGATGGAAGATCCCAATCCTCTCGTAGCCGGGAAAGGCTTCCGGAAGCTCGCCGAGGCGGGGATCGAGCTAAAGCGCGGCGTCCTTGAAGAGAAAGCTCTCCGGCTGAACGAAGTATATGTCAAGTTCATTACTACGGGCCGCCCCTTTGTCATTGTCAAGACCGCGGTTACCGCCGATGGAAAGACGGCCACCCGCACCGGGCGCTCGCGCTGGATAACCGGCGAGAAAGCCCGCGCATTTGTCCACCGCCTGCGCCACAACAGCGACGCCATTGCCGTGGGCATTGACACGGTGCTGCGGGATGATCCCCTTCTTACCGCCCGCCTGGAAGGAGGCGGCGGCAGGGACCCGCTGCGGGTGATCGTGGACAGCCGGGCCCGGCTGCCGCTCGATGCCCGTGTGATCAACTCCGCCTCGCGCGCCGCCACTCTCCTGGCAGTTACCCCCGCCGCGCCGGCGGACAAACTGCGGGCCCTGGAGGAGAAAGGGGTGGAAATTCTCCTGCTGCCCGGGCGCGAAGGGCGGGTCGACCTGGACGCGCTGATGCGCAAGCTGGGGGAGCGGGGAGTCTGCCAGCTCATGGTGGAGGGAGGCGGCAATCTGAACTACAGCCTGCTGGAAGCGGGCCTGGTCGACAAGCTCATGCTTTTCATGGCCCCGCTCATTATCGGGGGGCGGGAGAGCCCCACCTCTTTCGAGGGGGCGGGTGTAGCGCGCCTGGAAGAGGCCTGGCGCCTGAAGGATATGGAGATTAAGCAGTATGACGGCGATCTGCTTCTCATCGGCTATCCCCTGGCGCCGGAAAAGAGGAATGCTGAAAAAGGGGGAGGTTTCTAAGCAGTGTTTACCGGTTTGGTGGAGACCCTGGGGCGCCTTCAGGCCCGCGAAAGTTACCGCGGCGGAGCGCGGTTGATCATTTCCGCCGGGCAGGCGCTGCTCGAAGGCTTGGGCGAAGGAGACAGCATCGCCGTGAACGGAGTCTGCCTGACGGCAACGGGGATTTCGGAGAAGAATTTCAGCGCCGTGGTGATGCCCGAGACGCTGCGCAAGACCAACCTGGGAGATGTCCGTCCGGGAGAGCCGCTGAACCTGGAGCGGGCCCTGCCCCTGGGCGGGCGCCTGGGGGGGCACCTGGTCAGCGGCCATATTGACGCCACCGGGCAGCTCGCGCAGCGGCGCCCCGAAGGGAACGCCATCATTTTACGGTTCAAGATCCCGCCGGAGCTGATGCGATATATCATCCCCAAAGGCTCCATTGCCGTGGACGGGGTCAGCCTGACTGTCGCCGGCCTCGACCGGGACGGATTCAGCGTCTCCCTCATTCCGCTGACCGCGGAGCGGACCACTTTGGGCTGGAGAAAGATCGGTGATGCGGTCAATATAGAGGTTGACCTCATCGGCAAATACGTGGAAAAGCTGCTGCAGCCCCATGCGGCCGTAAAAATGGAAAGCAGAGAGAAGCTTAACGCCGCCTTTCTGGAGGAGAAGGGCTTTATTTAAAGCTATAGGAGGATTATAGGATGCCATTTAACACTATTGAAGAAGCCATTGCCGATATAAAAGCGGGGCGGATGGTCGTGGTGGTCGATGATGAAGACCGGGAAAACGAAGGCGATCTGATCATGGCCGCGGCGAAGGTTTCTCCGGAAGCGATCAACTTCATGATCCGCCACGGCTGCGGCCTGCTCTGCGTTCCCCTGACCACCGAACGGCTGGAGCAGCTTGATCTGCCCCAGATGGTTTCACATAATACTGATGCTCACCAGACCGCCTTTACCGTCTCCGTGGATGCCGCTACCGTGACTACGGGCATCTCCGCCTTTGAGAGGGCGGAAACAATCCGTGCCCTCATCGATCCCGCGACCGGGCCGGCGGATCTGCGCCGTCCGGGGCATGTCTTTCCCCTGCAGGCCAGGGAGGGGGGGGTGCTCCGCCGGGCGGGCCATACCGAGGCGGCGGTGGACCTGGCCAAGCTGGCCGGGCTGCCGCCGGCGGGTGTGCTCTGTGAAATTTTAAATGAAGACGGGACCATGGCCCGCGTCCCCCAGCTGGAAGAATTCTGCAGGCAGCACGGCTTAAATTTTATTACCATAGCCGACCTGATCCAGTACCGCTTGAAGAAAGAGAAGCTGGTCTGGCGCTCAGCCCGCGCCAACCTGCCCACCGCTTACGGCAATTTCCGCCTTATTGCTTATGAGAACAGCGTTGACGGTCATACCCACCTGGCCCTGGTCAAAGGTGAGATTGACCCCGCGCAGCCCGTACTGGTGCGGGTTCACTCCCAGTGCCTTACCGGGGATGTGCTCGGCTCGCTGCGCTGCGACTGCGGCAACCAGCTGCGCCAGGCGATGAAACAGATCGAGGAAAACGGCAGCGGGGTGCTGCTCTACATGCGCCAGGAGGGGCGGGGGATTGGCCTGCTGAACAAGCTGCGCGCATACGAAATCCAGGATGAAGAGAACAAGGATACCGTCGAGGCCAACGAAGCTCTCGGCTTCCCGGCTGACCTGCGCGATTACGGGATCGGCGCGCAGATCCTGGCGGACCTGGGAGTGCGCCAGATCCGACTTCTAACCAACAATCCCCGCAAGGTGAAGGGCCTTGAGGGTCACGGCTTGAAAATCGTGGAGCGGGTTCCCCTGGAGATCCCGCCCGGCAGCTACAATTCTAAATATCTGGCCACGAAAAAGCATAAGCTGGGCCACCTGCTTCACCTGGCGGAATAGCAAGGTGAGGGCAAGTTTTTCTTACAGCCCGGAAGCGGGGACGAACTGCGTTCGCCGCCGCGCCGGCATCAATGAAATTAAGAACCTTTAGGAGGCGCTTTCAATGAAAGTTTATGAAGGACAGCTCATTGCCCGCGACTACCGCTTTGCCCTGGTTGTAAGCCGCTTCAACGAATTTATCTCCAACCGCCTGCTGGCCGGAGCGCTGGACTGCTTGAAACGCCATGAAGCCGACGAAGAGAAGATTGATATCATCTGGGTGCCCGGCGCCTTTGAGATACCGCTCATCGCCGGGAAGGCTGCGCAGAGCGGCCGTTACGACGCCGTTATCTGCCTGGGAGCGTTAATCCGCGGCAGCACTCCCCATTTTGACTATATTGCTTCCGAGGCGGCTAAAGGAGTGGCCAAGGTGGGGCTGGACAGCGGCATTCCCACTGTTTTCGGCATTATTACCAGCGACACCCTCGAGCAGGCCATCGAGCGGGCAGGCACCAAGTCGGGGAACAAGGGCTGGGCGGCGGCGCAGAGCGCCATCGAGATGGCCGACCTCTGCCATCGTCTTAACGGGGCCGCTCCTGCTTGATCGAAGCGGAGCCGACGGCAAAGCCGAGACCCCAGGTAAAAAGGATCTGCTTGACCAGCAGCTCCTGCAGCTGAGGCTGCTGCGGCAGGACCATTTTCTGTCCCAGGCGGAAGAGCGACTGCCTCTCAAGAGTTTCCTGGAGCTCCTCCTCAAAGGTAGAGGCCAGTTCATGGAGCAGTTCCTCCTGCGAGGCCAGGAAATTTTTTCCCCGCCTGAAATTTTCATCGAGGTATTTCTGTGCGCGGGCGTTCAAGGGCATCCCCCTCTGGCTGTAGCAATTAATCCCAGCTTTTATTGTGCCCCAATGGGGAAAAATAAATTTACCAAACCCATTGGAGGTGAAACCCTTGAACGGACCCTGCCGCGCAAAATGCGCGAACCAGCGGGAAAACCGCTGTCAGCTTGACGATGAACGGATCAGGCTAAACCGGGTCGAATTCGGCGATGAGTGGGATCCGGTGCAGCACTGTTCCGGCTACCGCCCCCGCCGGGAGCAAAACCTGGACAAACGCCGTCAAAGGTAACATGGGGACAGTTCCTTGGCACCTCATTTACTGAGGTGATGGGAGGCCTTTTCCGGCACCTCGTTATGGGCTCAATGTGAACGCGGACAATAGTGTATATAAAGGTTCCATAACATTTGACACCTTCATTTCCGGGTGCTATGCTTCGGAATGGAGGTGTCTAATTTATGCCAGGACGAGCAAGGGAATAAAAGAAGGCGGTCTATACCATTTTATGTTCAGACCCGTCCCTGCCGCCTGGGAGCCAAAGGAGATAGCGAGTTGGCCGAGAAAGGGAAAGAGAAGTTAGTCATAATTGATGGTAACAGTTTAATTTACCGCGCTTTTTACGCGCTGCCGCCCTCGATGAAGACCGCCCGCGGGGAGCATACCAACGCCATTTACGGTTTTTTAAGCATGCTGTTCAAACTGCTTGAAGAAGAACAGCCCGAATACATAGCCGTGGCCGTGGACCCGCCCGGGCCTTCTTTCAGGCAGCAAATTTACGCCGATTACAAGGGCCACCGCGAGAAAACGCCGCCGGAGCTGGGGGAGCAGATGGCCCGGATGCGCGAAATTCTTGAAGCGATGCGGATCACTGTTTTTGAAATGCCCGGTTTTGAGGCTGATGATATCATCGGCACCCTGGCAGCGCAGGCCGGAGAGAAGCAGCTCCAGGCGGTAGTGGTATCCGGCGATGCGGACCTGCTGCAACTGGTCGACGATGCCGTGGAAGTGCTGCTGACGCGGCGGGGGATAAGCCAGGTTGACCGCTGCAACCGGGCTTACCTGCAGGAACGATTTGGCCTGGAACCGGAGCAGTGGGTTGATTTCAAGGCTCTCAAGGGCGATCCCTCCGACAACATACCCGGCATTCCCGGCATCGGCGACAAGACCGCTCAGCGCCTGCTTAAAGACTTCGGGTCTATAGAAGAAATTCTCCGCTCATTGCCCCAGTTAAAATCTAAATTGCGCGAGAACTTGGAAGAAAACCGGGAGCTGCTTTTTACCGGACGGGAGTTAAACACTATCCGCCGCGATGTGCCGCTGTCCCTTAACCCCGGCTGCTGCAGGCGAACCTGCCCGGACCGGGAGAAATTGATGGCTCTCTTTCGCGAACTTGAATTTAAAAGCTTCGTGGATAAGGTGGAGGCGCTCTTTCCCGGAGCGGAAGGTGCAGCCGAAGCCCCGCCGCTGCAAGGCAAACCGGTGACCGGCCTGGCACAGCTGGCTGCGCTTTTCAAAGGAATTGAAAAAGGGACGAAGATGGCTTTGCTGGCGGAAACGGCTCCGGGAAGGCCTTACTGGCGCCAACCCCCTGAACTGCTGGCTTTTGCCTTTGATGAAGAGCGCTGCTACTATCTTAACCCGGCGGATTTTAGCCTTCCTGCCGACCTGTGGAATCTCTTTATTAAGGCTTTTAAACGCTGTTCCGGCGGCCTCATCGGCCATGAGATCAAGTACTTCTACAGCTTTTTTACTCATGCCGGGCTGGAAGAGCCGCCCTTTACCTTTGACTGCCGGCTGGCTGCGTACCTCCTCGATCCCGGCCGCGGCAGTTATGAACTGGAAGAGCTTTTAAGCGATTACCTGGGCCTGCCGCCCGCCAAGCCTGCCGGCCGGGGCCGCCGCCGCGAGCCGCTTGACCTGGAGCAGCGCGGCCGCATCCTGGCGTCGCAGGCCGCTTCTCTTTTTTCCTTGCAGGAGAAGCTCGCCGCCGGCCTGGCAGAGCGCTCGCTGGACCGGCTCTACTATGACCTGGAGCTGCCCCTGGCGGCGGAGCTGGCGGCAATGGAGCGGCAGGGGATCACAGTTGATCTGCCGCTGCTGCATGATCTTGCCGCCGAGATCCGGAGCCGCATTGACCGCCTGGAAGCGAAAATATACACTCTCGCCGGGGAGAGCTTTAACCTTAATTCGCCGCAGCAGCTGGCGGCGATCCTCTTTGAGAAACTAAAGCTGCCGGTGGTGCGCAAGACCAAGACCGGCTACTCCACTGATGCGCGGGTGCTGGCCGAACTGGCCCCGCAGCACGAGATCGTTGCCGAGATTCTGCATTACCGCCAGCTGATCAAGCTCGAGGGGACCTATCTATCGGGGCTGCTGCCGCTGGTGGACAGCAGCGGCAATAAGCTCTACACCACCTTCAACCAGACCGTTACTGCCACGGGGCGTCTAAGCAGCAGCGATCCCAATTTGCAGAACATCCCCGTACGCCTGGAGGAGGGGAGGCGCATCCGCCTGGCTTTCATCCCTTCCCGCAGCAGCCGGGTTTTCCTCTCCGCCGATTATTCGCAAATCGAGCTGCGGGTGCTGGCCCACCTTTCGGGCGACCCCATCCTGCTCGACGCTTTCCGCAAGGATGAAGATATCCACCGCCGCACCGCGGCTGAAGTGTTTCAAGTTCCCCTTGAAGAGGTCAGCGCGGCAATGCGGGAGAAGGCGAAGGCGGTCAACTTCGGAATTATCTACGGGATCAGCGATTACGGGCTGGCCCAGGGTATCGGTGCTTCCCGCCAGGAAGCGCAGAGCTATATCAACAGCTACTTTGAGCGCTATGAAGGGGTCAGGAAATATATGCAGCGGGTTATTGAAGGAGCCCGCCAGGATGGCTATGTTACCACCCTGCTGGGCCGGCGGCGCTACCTTCCCGAAATCCGTTCATCTCATTTCGGCCGGCGCAGCTTTGCCGAGCGGATAGCCCGAAATACTCCAATCCAGGGCTCGGCGGCCGATATTATTAAGCTGGCCATGCTGCGCGTGGCTGAGACCATCCGCGGCGGCGGCTTCACGGCGCAGCTGCTGCTGCAGATACATGACGAACTTCTCTTTGAAGTAGATGAGAGCGAACTGAACTTTTTTGCTCCGGTAATCAGGAGGGACATGGAGCAGGCTTACACCCTGGACATCCCCTTGAAGGTTGATCTCAAGTGCGGCGCCAACTGGGCCGAACTGAAGCCCTGGCAAGTTGTGCCGAACCCTTAAGTCCCCCTTTTCTAAAGGGGGATTTAGGGGGATTTGAAATATAA
Source organism: Bacillota bacterium (assembly GCA_012510625.1). Taxonomy (GTDB): domain Bacteria; phylum Bacillota; class Dethiobacteria; order DTU022; family DTU022; genus JAAZIN01. The sequence goes on along the minus strand of JAAZHP010000060.1, from coordinate 4,753 downwards.
GGGAAATCCCCCCCGCCCCCCCTTTTTCAAAGGGGGGAGCACATGGAAACATCGGACTCAATCGCAGGGGCGGGGCAGGCCCGCCCGCCGGTTAGGTACAATTGTTTACGCTGTAGAAGTTTTAGCCATAATCGCGATATTTGTATGGTTTTCCGCTGTGGGTTTGGGCGGCTCATGAGCCGCCCCTACAACCATGGATGAAATGGTAGGGGCGGGCTTCCACGCCCGCCCGCTCTGGAGGTAACATCATGCCCGAACTGCCCGAAGTGGAAGTCATCCGGCGGGAGCTGGCTCCGCTGGTTTGCGGTAAAGAATTTGCAGCCCCGGTGATTCATTTTGCCGGGGCGGTGCACTACCCCGCAGCGGAACAGTTCCGCCGCCTTCTTGGGGGGCGCCGCATCCGGGATCTGGGGCGAAAAGGCAAATACATCTTTTTTTTGCTGGACAGGGGGACGCTGCTGGCACACCTGCGGATGACCGGCCGCTTGATCTACCGCGCTGCCGGCGCGATTGCTGCCGGGGACTCCACCTTGCAGTCGAAACATTTGAGATTGGAGCTGCTCTTTGCCGGGGGGGATGCCCTCTTCTTTTATGATCAGCGCAAATTTGGCGGATTCTGGCTCCTTGAAAATCCCACCGAGTGGGAAATTGCCGGGCTGCCCCGCCTGGGTCCCGACATCTGGGAAGAGGTCGACGGGCCCACTTTCCTGGCCTTGCTTCAGGCGCGGCCCCGCGCCCGGATCAAAGCCCTGCTTCTGGATCAGGGCTTTGTGGCCGGGATGGGGAACATCTATACCGATGAGAGTCTTTTCCGCAGCGGAATTCACCCCTGCCGCTGCGTTTCTACGCTGAGCGTTAAAGAAAGAGAGAACCTTTACCGGGCCATCCGCGAAGTCCTGGCCGAAGGGATTGCCTGCGGCGGCACCACCACTCGTGATTATCTCGATGCCCGCGGTTCTTCAGGGACCTTTCAGGAACGGCTGGCCGTATACGGATGCAAGGGAGAACCCTGCTCCCGCTGCGGCCGCCCCGTTGAGCGCACCGTCACCGCCGGACGCGGCACCTACTTCTGCCCCTGCTGCCAGAAGTGAAAGAGAATTGTTCTCCCATACTCCAATGAGCTGACAGCCAACCGCCACCTGCCACCCTTCACCAGTTCATCTCCGCGGTCATATGATGGAAGGGTGAAAAGAAAAGGGGGAGGTGGTCCGCCTAGTGGAATGGGGGATACCCTTGCTGCTGGCGCTGGCAGTGAGCGTTGACGGTTTCAGCGCAGGATTCTCCTGCGGCCTGCGAAAATTAATCATCCCCTTTTCTTCTCTGCTGGTGATCTGCCTGCTTTCGGCCGGGGCGATTGCCTTCTCCATGCTGGCCGGGAGCGCGGTGGTATACCTGGTGCCGCTTCGCTATTTCTCCGCTTTTGGGGGAGCTGTCCTGATCATCTTCGGCGCTGTTGTGATGGGACAGCATTACATAAAGAGGGGCAGCGGGGCAGAGCCGGTCCCTGAACCCCGGGAGGAAACATCAAAAGAGGCCTGTCTCCGCCGTCCGAAAAAAATTACCTCCTTGCTGCAGCGGCCCGAGGAAGCCGACCTGGATCGCTCCGGGACCCTAAGCGCCAGGGAGGCGCTGCTGCTGGGGTCGGCCCTGGCCGCGGATGCTTTTGCCGCGGGTTTTGGCGCCGCTTTGATCGGCTCGCCGCTCCTGCTCACCATCCTTGCGGTAGGATTGACCAAACTGCTTCTCGTGCCCCTTGGCGCCGCCCTGGGAAGGGCGGCCCGGAGGGGAGCCCCGAAAAATTTCCCCTTACTCAGTGGCGCAATCCTTATTGTTATTGGTATAATAAATCTATTCTAGAATAGGAAACAAAAGTGAAGTCATGATCATTATCGGTTTAACCGGAGGGATCGCTTCCGGCAAGAGCACCGTGGCGCGCATGCTTGAAGAAAAAGGCGCCCTTCTGCTTGATGCCGACTTCATTGCCCGGGAAGTGGTGCTTCCCGGGAAACCAGCCTGGCGGGAGATCAGAGACTGGCTGGGGCCTTCAATCACCGGCCCCGGCGGGGCCATTGACCGGGCCCGCCTGGGAAAGCTCATCTTTTCCGATCCGGCTGCGCGGGAGAGGCTTAACGGAATTGTTCACCCGCGGGTCATGGAAACATTTATCACCCGCACAGAGGAGATCCGCCGCCGGCATCCCGACGCGGTGGTGGTATACGATGTGCCGCTTTTAATCGAAGCGAAAATGGACCGGATGGTTGACCTGGTGGTGCTGGTCTACGCCGCCGAAGAGATCCAGCTGGCCCGCCTGCAGAGCCGGGACAAGCTTACGGCCGCGGAGGCTCTCTCCAGGCTGAGGGCGCAGATGCCCCTGGCGGAAAAGAGGGCTTATGCCGATGTTATTATAGACAACAGCGGCAGCCTCGCTGAAACCCGGCGCCAGCTAGAGAGCTTTTGGAAAAATCTCCGCCTTCGCTCCGGTAATTCTCCAGAATAAGCAGGCTAGTGGTGGTGAACAGAGCGCTGCGGCGGTTAATATACCTGGTTGCCTTTATCGTTCTTCTTGGATTGACCTGCTGCCTTCTCTCCAGTCCCAGGCTGGGGCGGCGCTTTTATCCCTTTCATTACCGGGAAGAGATTTTGGCGGCGGCGGCGGCGCAACAGATCGACCCCCTGTTCATCGCCGCGGTGATCCAGGCAGAAAGCGGTTTCCAGGCAAATGCCGTCTCTTCCGAGGGGGCGCGCGGCCTGATGCAGCTGCTGCCTTCTACGGCCATGTGGATCGCTGAAAAAAATGGAGAAAGCGACTTTCACCCCGATAAGCTTTTTGAACCGGGCTACAACATTGCCGCCGGCAGTTGGTATCTGGCCGATCTGCTGCGGCAGTTTGACGGCAGCGAGGTGGTTGCCCTGGCCGCCTATAACGGGGGGCGGGGTCATGTGCAGCGCTGGCTTGAAGAGGAAGTCTGGGACGGCAGTGAAGCCAACCTGGGGCAGATTCCCTTCAGTGAAACCCGCGCTTTTGTTAAGCGCGCCTTGAAAAATTATCGCAGCTACCAGGATCTCTACGGAAAGGGACATTAGCGGGCTGCGCTGTGGGAATGCGGAACTATCTGTTATAATAAATAACGGTACCGGTTCCGGAATTTTGCAGTTGCTGGTTTGGAGGAGAAACAATGTACAAGGTAACTTTAATCCGCGGTGACGGCATCGGTCCGGAGATTGTCGCCGCCGCGCTTGAAGTGGTGGAGGCTACAGGGGTAAAGATCGCCTGGGAGGAGACTCTAGCCGGAGAGGAAGCGGTTGAAAAATTCGGCACACCTCTTCCGGAGGAGGCCGTAGCCTCGCTGCGCAAAAATAAGGTCGGCCTGAAAGGGCCGCTGACCACGCAGGTGGGATCGGGCTATCGCAGCCTTAATGTGGCCATGCGCCAGAAGCTGGATCTCTATGCAAACCTGCGCCTGGCCAAAAGCTATCCGCGGGTAAATTCGCCGTATGAGGATATTGATCTGGTCGTGGTTCGTGAAAATACCGAAGGGCTTTACAGCGGCGTGGAGCACATGGTCGGTCTCGATGCCGCGGAAAGCATAAAAATTGTCACCCGCCGCGCCTCGGAGCGAATTGTTCGTTTTGCCTTTGAATACACCCGGCGGAACAGTCGCCGCAAGGTTACGGCGGTGCATAAAGCCAATATCTTAAAATTCAGCGACGGCCTCTTTCTGGAGGCGGCCCGCGCGGTAGCGGAGCAATACCCCGATATCGAATATGAAGAGAAGATCGTGGACAATATGGCCATGCAGTTGGTGCAGAAGCCCCATCTATATGATGTCATGGTCATGCCAAACCTCTACGGTGACATCCTTTCAGACCTTTGTGCCGGGCTGGTGGGGGGGCTGGGGATGACGCCCTCGGGCAATATAGGCGATGAGGTTTCTCTCTTTGAACCGGTCCACGGCAGCGCCCCCAAATACAAGGGCCTGGACAGGGCCAACCCGGTGGCCATGATCCTCACCGCGGCGCTGATGCTGAGACATCTGGGAGAAGAGAAGGCTGCACAGCGGATCGAACGTGCAGTGACGGAAGTGCTCCGCGAGGGGAAGGCGGTAACGCCCGATTTGAACGGCACCGCCGGGACTGCTGCCATGGGCCTGGCCATTGCTGAAAAAGTAACCGCACTGTAGCGGAAGCCGGAAGTCGGAGGTCAGAGGTCGGAGGGGAGTTTGCCGAAACATTACCTATCAGATGCGGATAAATAAGTTGCTTTAATGCTAATATGTTTCGCTATGTTTGTAGGGGCGGCCCTTGTGGCCGCCCAATCCTGTACCGGAAATAGGGACATAACCGTAGGGGGATGTCCCATAGGGATTGTTTTACTTTTTAAAATAAGTCTAGCTTTAAAGCCTCCTGCTCTGCCAGGTTTGTAGGGGCGGCTCATGAGCCGCCCAAACCCGTCCGGCAAAGAAAACAGATTAAGGAACTCCCCCCTTTTCTAAAGGGGGGCCGGGGGGATTTCCAAAAAGCCATATATCAATAGAACTGCTCTCTTGATATAGAAGGTAAAACTTGCCTTTTGTAAAGACCGCAATTTGAACGGGCGGGCATGGAAGCCCGCCAATTGAGAGGTGAGAAGTGAGAAGTCAGAGGTGAGATATTTCCCGGGCTTTATAATGTAGGGATTAGCTTTTATGCCGGACTAAACATCGTTATGTCATCCTAAGCGAAGCGAAGGATCTCCAAAACAGCAATTCCTTAT
>JAAZHP010000059.1 GCA_012510625.1 Bacillota bacterium | reverse complement strand
GGAGAGAGGTGCCGGCCTTGATTGATCTTGTCTCGGTTTCCAAGGTTTATAAAACCGGCGGCTCGCCGGCGGTTTCAGATGTGAATCTGCACGTGGAGCGGGGAGAGTTCATTTTCCTGGTCGGGCCAAGCGGCGCCGGAAAGACAACGCTGATAAAGCTTATTTCTCGCGAGGAGCTGCCCAGCTCGGGACGAATCCTCTTTCTCGGCCACGACACCTCCGCTTACAAGCCTCAGGAGCTGCTGCGGCACCGGCGGCGCATGGGCCTGGTCTTTCAGGACTTTCGGCTCCTGAAGAGCAAGACTATCTATGAGAACGTAGCCCTGGCCCTGGAGGTAACCGGGCGGCCGCCCCAGGAAATCAAGGCGAAAGTCCCTGCCATTCTGGCCCGGGTGGGACTGGCCGGCAAAGAGGAGGCTTTTCCCAATGAGCTATCGGGTGGCGAACAGCAGCGGGCCGGCATAGCCCGCGCCATCGTAAGGGACCCGCTGCTCATCCTTGCGGATGAGCCCACGGGGAACGTAGACCGGGAGACCGCCTGGGGCCTGATGGAGCTTTTTGAGGATATAAACCGGGGCGGGACCACGGTGATTATTGCCACCCATGCCTGGGACCTGGTGGACCGCATGAAAAAAAGGGTTATAACCCTGGATAAAGGCCGGGTCATTAGAGATGAATTGCAGGGGAGTTACAGCCATGCTCATTAATTATATAAAATATTGTTTCAGACAGGCGGTTATCTCTCTATCCAGAAACAGGTGGCTGGCCCTGGTCTCCGCCGGCATGATTGCTGTTTCCCTGGCCATCCTGGGAGGCTTTCTCCTGGCGGCGGTTAATTCTAACCAGGCCATGCAGAACATTCAGTCCAACCTGGAGATTGTTATTTTTCTTAAAGACGGCGCCGATATCTCAAATTTAGAAAAGAAGATAAATCAGCTGGAGGGCATTGCCGGCTGCACTTTTGTGGACAAGCACCGCGGCTTGCAAGAGTTCGGCCGGTCACTGGGTGACGAAGCACTAATGGCTGAACTTGCCGGGGAGAACAATCCACTGCCGGACATTTTCCGGGTGCGAGCCAGAGAGGGGGAGCTGGTCCCCGTGCTGGCCGGGCAGATCGAGCAGCTCCCGGGGGTGGAGTCAGTCGACTACGGCAAAGAGCTGGTGCAGACCATCACCGGGATCTCCAGCTGGCTCTACTGGATCTCTGTCTCCATCAGCTCCCTGCTGGCGGTAGGGGCAATCTTTCTTGTTGGAACCACCATCCGTCTCTCGGTGCTGATCCGCCACGAAGAGATCGGGATCATGAAGCAGCTGGGAGCCAGCGACTGGTTTATCCGGCTGCCCTTTCTGCTGGAGGGTTTTACCATAGGGTGGACGGGCACCCTGGCGGCGATTATCGCCCTGGGTTTGGTCTATTACCAGTTTGCCGCCCTGCTGTTGCGGAAATCGCCTCTTTTCTTCCTGCAGCCGGTCACTGCGCCGGGGATACTGGCTTCTATTTTTGGCGGCCTGCTGCTCTTGGGAACAGCGATGGGCGGCTTGGGCAGTGTTTTTTCTATCCGCAGGTTCCTGAAAGTCTAGTATCTGATGGGAGAGGGATGCCATGCGGCGTTTTCGTGCGGCCTCTATTTTGGGCCTGGTTGTGCTCTTGTTATTTATCATCTTGAACGGCTATTTTGCCGGGCGGGTGAACAGCCAGGTAACTGAAATTACCGAGCTGGAAGATATCATTAAAGCGCTGGATGAATCGATCAAGGTAAGCCAGTTGAAAATTGACCGGCTGGCCGGGCAAATAGAGTCCACAAAGAAGCAGATCGGGCAGGCGGAGACGGAGATCGCCGATGCAGAGGCCAGGCTCGAAGAGAGCACGCGTCTTTTTGCCACGCGGGTGCGCGGCGCTTACATAAACGGCGGCGGCATCTCTTACCTGGAGATTATCCTGGGAGCGGATAACTTTGGCGATCTGCTAGTGCGGGTGGCCTACCTGGAGAGGATCCTGAACCGCGATGCAAATTTGATCGCCTCGATCAAGCATGAACGGGGGCTTATCGAGGAGCGGAAAAAGATTATTGATGAGCAGTATAGCAACCTGCTTGCCTTGATGGAGCAGGAGAAAGCGGAGCATAACACCATGCTGGCCCAGCGGCGGGAGAAGGAGAAGCTGCTGAAGGAGGCGGTTGAGAAAACAGCGGGCTACAAGCCCGTTTACGGCGTGGTCATTGACAACCACTCCAATGCCCGGCCGCAATCCGGGCTGGCCCTGGCCAACGTGGTCTACGAGTTCGAGGTGGAAGGAAGAATCACCAGGTACCTGGCCCTCTTTTCCGTCTTCGCTCCCAAGGTAGGCCCCATCCGCAGTGCCAGGACCCACAGCATCCAGTTGGCCCTGGAAAATAACGTCCACTATATCTATGCCGGCGGAACTTCAGATATAATTGCGGCCATTAGTGCTCTGGGCCTGAGGCATACCAATGCCGACAACCCCAGCCTTCCCGGGCATATCAGGACTACTGACCGGAGGCCGCCGCATAATCTCTACATCGACCTGGCCAAGCTGGGCAAAGAGCCTCCCTCCAGGGTAGTCGAGGTCCGGCCGGCCTTTCTGGATCGAGAAGGAAAGCCCTGCTCCACAGTCTCCCTGGAATACAACTCCTTTACCAAAATAAAATATCAATACCGCCCGGCTTCCCGGGATTACCTTCGCTATCTCAATGGAGAGGTGCACCGGGACGCCTCCGGGAAGGAGATTGTTGCCCGGAACATTATTATCCAGTATGTGCCTCACTACACCGATTTCCGGAAGCGGCCTACGCCCGACCTCATCGGATCGGGCCCCATTGATTTCTATTCCATGGGGCAGCACTTCCGCGGCACCTGGCGGAAAGACAGCCCTGCGTCACGGACCCGCTTCTGCTATGAGGACGGCAAGGAGATCGAAATGGTCTACGGGCGCACATGGATCCAGATTGTCCGCCCCCGCTGAGGGATGGTGCCTTTCGAATGAATCCATTCCGGCCATCCCCGGAGGAGCCGTCTCATAATTGAGAAAAGGCGGCGCCCGCGTGTTATTTATGAGACATGTTCCCGGCTTAAAGGGCCGCCCCGGGGGTAGCTCCACGGGGGAATGGGCATCTCATAATTGAGACATGATTGGGGTCATGATTGCGCAGCGTCTGGCTGCGCTTTCTTAAATCTTCTTTAATAAATATAATGAAAACCCTTGCTCCAGCATGTTTAGCGGCCTCTTATCCCCATTTATATAATTGGCATATTATTTGCATGAATAGTTTATTAAATCATGAAAATAGTTGCCGCGAGATCATGTTGAAGCGGGAGGTGCTGCGGTTTTGATTCCGGGGAAGATTCCGGAAAAATCCGCCGGCACAGCGGAAAAAAAGAGATTTTACCGGAAGCGGGTTAACTTCTTTGCCCTGATCAATAAGATTAAGCTGTGGCCCTCCCGCAGGGGAGTGCTGCACGGCATTCAATCCATTCAGATCCGGGGGAAAACTGCCACTATCGTTACGCACTGCCGGAAATCCTTTACCGTTGTTGAATCCAGGAACAGCCGGGCGGCGCGCTGGCTGCGCAATAAATGGTTTGCCGGGGCCTGCCCGCAGTGCAACATTCCCCGGTGGAAGCAGGAGAAATATTCTGCGACCTATTTCCGGAAGCGCTGGGGGTCCCAGTTAAAAGCGTTGGATTAGAGTGCAGTTGCCTTTATCATAGGTTGAACGGGGAAGAGCGGCCTGTGCCCATCTTCCTGCGCGGCGGACAGGCAAACACGGGGGGTGGATCGGAAGGATCACGCGGACTCTAAACCCGCGCAGCCGGGTGAAACTCCCGGACTCCCCGCCAATTATTTCTGCAATTATTCCCGCGGGGGTGTTCCCTTGGCTGTTAGCTGGACGGAGACCCAGTACCAGAGATTAACCGAGCTCAATGCCGGCGAGGAGATACGCAGCCTCTCTTTTCCCGGCAGCGCGGAGCGGGACCGGGCCTTTTTAGAATATGAAAAGAAGCTGCGGGCCGCCGCAAAAGAACGCCTGGAAAAGCTGAGAAAGGAGCACCGCCGGCCCCTGCTCTGCCGCCTGAAAAGCAGGTTAACCGAAGTGCTTACCGGCTGCGGCTTTGTGGAGGTCAGCACCCCGCTGCTGCTGGCAAAGGGGCTCCTGGAGAAGATGTCCATTACCGGGGCCCATCCTCTCTATGCACAGATCTACTGGGTGGATCGCGGCAAATGTCTCCGCCCCATGCTGGCTCCAAACCTCTACTACCTCTTAACAGACCTGCTGCGCATCTGGGAGCACCCGGTGCGCATTTTTGAGATCGGCAGCTGCTTCCGCAAGGAATCGCAGGGCGCCCACCATTTAAGCGAATTCACCATGCTCAATCTTGTTGAGATGGGGCTGCCGCTGGAGCAGTGCCGGACAAAGATGGCCGAATACGCCTCCCTGGTCATGGAGGCGGCCGGCCTGAACGATTACCGGCTGGTGTCGAAAGCTTCTGAAGTCTACGGTGAAACTACCGACATTGTGGCCGGGGGGGTGGAGCTGGGCTCGGCGGCGCTCGGCCCCCATCCGCTGGACGAAAACTGGGGCATAACCGTCCCCTGGGTGGGCATTGGCTTCGGCCTGGAGAGGATGATCCAGGCGGCGCAGAAGAGCAGCAGCATCAGCAGCGTGGGCAGAAGCCTGAGCTACCTGGACGGGGTCCGCCTGAATATTTAATTGTAAAGATAAGCCGGGGGTGAACTGTTGACCAGGCTTACTTCTCAAAATGTGATCCCCATTGCCCGGAACCTGGAAACTCATGACCGGCGGCTGCGCGAGAAGACCGGTTTAAGCATGTGGCAGCTGGCCTGCCGCACCATTTCGCAGCAGAACCCGGAGGCGCTGCCGCGTTCATCCTTGAAAACGGCGGTAATTCCCGTTAACGCCGGCCTGGGAGTGATCGAAGGCTTTGCCGGGGCCGTGGCCGCCATCGCCCGGCACCTCGGCTTTCCCGCATTTATCACCGGAAGCAGTGATGTGGCCGGCTTTGCCGAAGCCCTGGAGAGGAAGGCCGTGCTGCTGTTAATGGCCGACGATCAGCGCTTTATCGCTTACAACAGCCGCCTGGCCCGGACCATAGATAACGCGGCGGCCACGGGGGCCATTTTTGCCGTTTCCCTGGAGCAGATGGCCGGCGGCTTAAAGGGAAAGGAGACCCTGGTGATCGGCTGCGGCAGGGTGGGGGAGAGCGCCGCCCGGCAGCTGATAAAGTCGGGATCCGGGGTCGTCCTTTACGACATTGATGCCCGCCGCAGCAAAGGGCTTAAGCGCCGCCTCCAGGCGGCCTTCCCCTGCCCGCCCCTTGCCGTCGAATGCTCCCTGGCCCGGGCGCTGGCGCGCTGCCGGTTGATTATTGATGCCTGCCCGGCTCCCGGAATTATTGACCGGCAGCATGTAGGCGAGCAGACCATAGTTGTCTCTCCCGGGGTGCCGCATGGATTAACCCCGGCCGCCCGGCAGGCGCTTGGCGGCCGCTTTTTGCACGATTCCCTTGAGCTGGGCGTCGCGGCCATGCTGGCAGCGGCGGCGGGACATAGCTTTCCCGCACCGCAGCCGGGCGAAAGCTGATTAATCACAGCCTTTTAGCAGAAAGGAGCATGAGATTATGAGCCGGGAAGCTTTATTGCAGGAAGCGGCGGCGGCAATTGTGGAGCGTGACCCCGACAGGGCGCTGGCGGTGGCCCGCAAAGCCCTGGAGTTGGGAGTCGATCCCCTGGTTGTAATAGAGCAGGGTTTTACCAGGGGCCTGATCCAGGTGGGAGACTTGTTTGAACGCGGCGAGCTCTTTTTGCCGGAGTTGATCCAGTGCGCCGAGATAATGAAGTCCGTCTCCGGCATGCTGAACGAGGCCATCTCCGTGGAGCGGCGGGAAGCCGCCGGCAGGGTGGTCATCGCCACCGTGGAAGGCGACATCCACGATATCGGCAAGGGCATCGTGGTCTCTTTAATGCGCGCCTGCGGCCTGGAAGTTCATGACCTGGGGCGGGACGTGCCGGCGGAGACGATTATCCGGAAGGCGGTGGAGCTCGACGCGGACGTCATCGGCACGAGCGCCTTGTTGACCACGACCATGGCCGGGCAGAAAGAGCTGGAGGAGGCCCTGCGCAAAGCCGGCCTCCGCGAACGCTTCATCACCATCGTGGGGGGAGCCCCGGTAACCGAGCGCTGGGCCAGGCGCATCGGCGCGGACGCCTACGCCGAAGACGCCAATGATGGGGTCAGGAAGATTTTCGAACTGCTGGCGGAAAGAGGGCGCTAAACACTAAAATGACTGGAATTAATTTTTCCGGAAGCCGCCCGGAGCTGGAAAAATGCCTGGAGAAGGCACTTGCGGAGAAGCCGCTGGCTGACGAAGAGATATTGTATTTGCTCGGCCTGGAAGAGCGGGAAGAGTTGGAGCAGCTCTTTAAAACGGCCCGGCTCCTGCGCGAAAGGTATTTCGGCCGGAAGGTTTTCCTCTACGGTTTTCTTCTCTTTTCAACCTGGTGCCGCAACCGCTGCAGCTTCTGCTGCTACCGGGCGCCGAACAGCCTTGTCCGCCGCTACCGGAAAACCCGGGAGGAGCTCGGCGAGGCGGCAGTGAAGCTGGCCGAATCGGGGGTCCACCTTCTTGATCTGACCATGGGGGAAGATCCCCTCTATTACCGGGAGGGCGGGGAAGAGCGGCTCATCGGCATGGTGCGTTTTATTAAAAACAAGACCGGCCTGCCCCTGATGATCTCCCCGGGCACCCTGTCACCGGCGGCGCTGTCCGCCCTGGCCCGCGAAGGGGTGAAATGGTTTGCCTGCTACCAGGAGACCCACAACCGCTCCCTTTACCGCAGGCTCCGCCTGGGCCAGGATTACGACTACCGCATGGAGATGAAGCGCACCGCCCTCAGGCTCGGCTTCTTGATTGAAGAGGGCATCCTTGCCGGCGTGGGCGAGACTCCCGTCGATATTGTGAACTCTTTCAGGGCCATGGCAGAACTGGGCGCGCATCAGGTCAGGGTAATGAGCTTTATCCCGCAGGCGGGGACGCCGCTGGAGGATCACCCCACTCCGCCGCGGCTCCGCGAGCTGAAAATAATCGCCCTGCTGCGCCTTCTTTTCCCGGATCGGCTCATTCCGGCTTCGCTGGACGTGGATGGAATTGAAGGCCTGAAAACGAGGATGGAGGCGGGGGCCAACGTGGTCACCTCGCTCATTCCGCCCCGCTCCGGGCTGCAGGGGGTCTCCAACAGCACCCTGCAGGTGGATGAAGGCTGCCGCACGGCGGAAAGAGTATCATCAGAGCTGGCCAGGATGGGCCTGGCCGCGGCTACGGCCCGGGAATATGCGGGCTGGATCCGGCGGGCCCAAAACAGCCGCCTGACGGGCTGAAGAGAGGAGATGGCCATGCGGGTGGCAATAGTGGGAGGCCGTTTGCAGGGGGTGGAAGCCACCTACCTGGCGCAGCGGGCCGGCTGGGAGACGGTGGTGCTGGACCGGGAGAGCCATGTGCCCGCGGCCGGTTTTGCCGATCACTTTGTGCAGGTGGAGCTTCTCTCTCCGGAGGGGCCCTGGAGGGAGATCGTCGGGGAATGCGATTTCATTGTTCCCGCCCTGGAAAACCAGGCGGCGCTGGAGCTGCTGCAGGAATTTGCCGCCGCGGCGCAGATTCCCCTGGCCTTTGATGACGCGGCCTACCGGGTCAGCTCCTGCAAGAAGAGGTCGAACCGCCTCTTTCGCAGCCTGGGGCTGCCTTTTCCCCGGCCCTACCCTGAAGCCGGCTTTCCGCTGCTGGCAAAACCGGCCTCTGAGAGCGGCAGCCGTGGAGTGACAATTCTGCATACGCCGCAGCAGCTTTCCGCTTTCAGGGAAGATTTGGCCGGAAAAGAAGGCGCCTGGATCATGGAGGAGTACATGGAGGGGCCCGGTTATTCCATCGAGGTGCTCGGCTGCGGCGGCGCCTACCGGGCGCTGGAGATCACGGAGATCCACGTTGACGAGGCTTATGACTGCAAGCGCGTCGTGGCCCCGGCGGCTCTGCCCGAAGCCCCGGCCCGGCAGCTTGAAAAGTTCGCCGTGGATATTGCCGCCGCCTTGAAACTGCAGGGCCTGATGGACCTGGAGGCCATTTACACCGTAGAGGGTTTAAAGCTGCTGGAAATTGACGCCCGGCTGCCCAGCCAGACCCCGGTTACCGTCTACCATGCCACCGGGTTCAACATGCTGGAGGCGCTTTACTGGATTTTTTCCGCGAACCGCCTGCCGCCCTCGCCCCGGCCGGAGCGGCGCCGGGCGGTGATCTACGAGCAGATCCGGGCCCAGGGCGGATGCCTGGAAGTCATGGGCGAGCGGGTCATCTCCGGGGCGGGCCCGCTGCGCTATTACGAGGATTACTACGGGGCGGATGCCGCTCTGACCAGCTTCCGGGAGGGCGCTTCCGGGTGGGCGGCCATCCTTATATTCTGCGGCGCCAGCCTGGAAGAAGCCTGGTCGCGGCGCCGGGCAGCGATGGAGGCCCTAGGGAAAAATTGTCCTTAGAAATTAAACCAGCCGGCTGATTTAATATGCTATCCTGGGAAAAGGAGGTGGTTTTACTGCCCTTCGAGCAGCGGCGAAAGCTACCGCCATCGGGGTTGAGGCAACAATATTTAAAAAGGGGGTAACAACCTTGGGTAGTGGCATAGGCAGCGTGACCATTCATTTATTTGACTGGATCCTGGTCGCACTCTATTTCGTGGGCATGTTTTTTGTCGGGGTGTGGGCTTACCGCAAGGTGAAAGAATTTGAAGATTTCCTGGTTGCCGGAAGGGCTTTGACCCTGCCCGTTCTGGTAGGCACACTGATGGCCTCCTATTATTGCGGGATGTACTTTTTTGCCGATGCCGGGTTCATGTATTCGGAGGGCACTTCGGCGGATATCTTTTACTATCCTCCTTACTATATCCTGATGATATTAATGAGCTTCTTCCTGATGACCCGGCTGCGGGTGCTGGGCGATCTTTCGCTGCCCGATGTCCTGGAGCGCTTTTACGGCAAAATAACACGTTTTCTTGGAGCCATCGGCAGCTTTTTCTACTGCGTCCCGGTGATGCAGCTGATGGCCTGCGGCGTAGTCTTCAATGTGCTGCTGGGCTGGCCGGCCTGGCTGGGGGCGCTGGTGGGCGGAGCATTTGCTGTTGTCTATACTCTCCTTGGCGGGCTGTGGGCGGTGGCGGTGACCGATATGCTCCAGTTTGCGCTCATGTTTTCCGGGGTAATAATATCCGTGCCCATCGCGTTGATCGTCAATGGAGGCTGGAGCAACATCCTGGCGCTTAACCCCGAATGGCACCTCGATCCCCTGGGCAGCTATACATCCTGGATCATCCTCGGTGTCTATGCAGCCTCCAGTTTAACACTCCTGGTGGAGCCGGCCTTTTACCAGCGCTTTTTCGCCGCCAGGGATCATAAGACCGCGCTGCGCGCATTCATGGCCATGGTCTGCTTCTGGCTTTTTGTAGATCGCATTCTCGTTTCGGTGGGATTGATTGCCTGGGCCGAGTATCCCGGCTTCATCATACCCATCGATGAAGCCGTCTTCACCACTATCCTGCATTACCTGCCTTACGGTCTCTCCGGATTTTTCGTGGCCGGCGTCTTCGCCGGGATCATGTCCACCATCGATTC
>JAAZHP010000305.1 GCA_012510625.1 Bacillota bacterium | reverse complement strand
GGGCGGGCCCGGCAGAACTTCTTTATCCGCGGCCGATATACCGATACCGTACGCCTGGGAATCCTCAAGGAGGAGTATTTGCAGCAAAAGAAAGCTTGATGCATGGCATCCGCCAAAAAACTATAACAAAGGCAATAGTTCGAAAATAATTTAAATTACCTATATAGTAACTTTTGTGACGCATTTACGTCACTTAAATAACCTATTTAGGCGAACATTAAGCAGTCCGACCTTCTTTAATCCCTCGCACATATCGAAATCACAGCCAATTTCCCCTTTGGTAACCGCCTTAGGCGGCTTTTTCATATCATTCAGGCCTCCGGGGTCTCTTGGCACGGGTTTTGCACTTATATACGGGCAAAAGAGACAAAGATATAGTGAAGGAGGTTTGTATCATGGCCAAGAGGTGTCAGTTTTGGAAGGATTACGATTCGGTAGGAGGTCCGGTCTCTTACTGCGAGCTGGCCGCTTTCAACCGCCCGGTAAACCCCGATTTCCTGCTTAAAATTGGATGCACCGAGGCCAAGAGAAAGGAATGCCTCGGGAGCATGGAGCTGAACATCGGGGCGGGGGCGGTCCCGGCACCGGCGCCGCCGCCTGCGGCAGAACCGGCGGTCACCCCGGTAGGCTCATTCTGCCCGCCCCCCGAAATAGCCAAAACAATGGTTGGCGTGGCCGAGAAGAAGGCGACTACAAAGATGGGCTCCTTGATTCCGCTGGCCATCCTCGCCGGCGCCTATATCGCCCTGGGAGCGATCATGTTTACCATTATCACCAATGACCTGGCCACCTATATCGGGGACGGCCTGACCCGCATGATCGGGGGGATCTCTTTCTCCCTTGGTCTGATCCTGGTCATCCTTGGCGGGGCGGAGCTTTTTACAGGCAACAACCTGATCATGACCGGATTCCTGGAGAAGAAGGTTAGCGGCAGGCAGCTTTTAAGCAACTGGTTTTGGGTTTATCTCTTCAACTTTGTCGGCTCACTGCTGGTGGTCTTTCTCTTCTACTACTCGGGAATCTGGAAAGCCAACGGCGGGGCCATCGGCGTGCGGGCGGTGAACATTGCGGCGGCAAAGGCTTCGCTGCCCTGGGTGGAGGCGCTTTTCCGCGGTATCTTCTGCAACTGGCTGGTCTGCCTGGCGGTCTGGCTCGCCAACGCCGGCCGTGATGTGATTGGCAAAATTATCGCCATCATGATCCCCATTGCCGCCTTTGTTGCCGCCGGCTTTGAGCACAGTATTGCCAACATGTATTTTATTCCCATGGGCCTGTCGCTGGCCGGGCATGGAGCCCTCCAGGGCTTGCTTGACCCCGCTGTTGTCCAGGGCTTGACCTGGAAAGCGTTTTTCCTGAATAACCTTATTCCCGTGACTATCGGCAATATTATCGGCGGGGCCGGGTTTGTAGGCGCAATTTACTGGGGAGCTTACCTGCGTCCCGCGCTTCCGAAAAAGGATTTAGCGGCCAACGGTAAGATGTAGATGCATGTTAAATGTTTGCCTGCAGGGGGAACTGAGCCGGAAGGGAGTGACATGCAATGGAAAAATTGGTTCAATGCCTGCACTGGAAAGAATACCAGGGTTTAAACGGCTGGGTTATGTTTTGCAGCGCCGGCGCTTTTGCGAAGCAGCTGAGTAAAGAAGAGGCGAAACAGTGCGGCTGCACCATCGCCCAGAGAGCCACCTGTAAAAAAATTATGGAGAGCAACCTGGGCTACGGGCTGGTTCCCGATATCCTTGAAGGAAAAAAAGCTGCTACGCAAGAGCAAAAAGCTGCTTCTGAACTGTAACCTTATTTAGGGCACTCAACATGGTAATGCGGCTCCGTAAACAATGCGGAGCCTTTTTTTAATTTTTTGGCGCTTGTGAAAAAAGGAATTTACGGGCTTCTCAGCGAATAATCAAATCTTGTGGAGCAGTTTGCGGAGCTGCCCGCAAAAAGCGAGAACGGTGAAAAGGAGATGAGGATACCGGGGATCCAGCTTGCAGATTTCGGAGACTAAGCAAAAAACAGAGAAAACACAGCAATTAATGCAGTAAAAGGAGGTCAAACAATGGCTGACAAGTGCCAGTTTTTAAAGACGTACAGCACAGGCAATGGTTCTGTTTTATACTGTGAATTGGCTGCGTTCAACCAGCCGGTAAATCCTGATTTTCTAAAGAAGATCGGCTGCACCGCCGAAATGCGGAAGGAATGCCCCGGGGGCGTGGAGCTGAACATCAATTCAAGCGCTCCTTCCCCGGCTCCGGCGCCGAATCCCCCGGTTACACCGGTTGTCTCCTGCAGCCCTCCCCCGGAGCTGGCCAAGACCATGGTCGGCGTGGCTGAAAAAAAGGCCAATACGGGCATGCCTTCACTGGCGTGGCTGGCCATTCTGGCAGGCGCCTATATCGCTCTCGGTGCGATCATGTTTACCATTATTACCAATGACCTGGCCGCATTTATCGGCGATGGGCTCACCCGGCTGGTTGGGGGGATTTCCTTCTCCATAGGCCTGATCCTGGTTATACTTGCCGGAGCGGAGCTCTTTACCGGCAACAACCTTATTTTCACCGGTTATCTCGAGAAGAAGGTAACGGGCAAGCAGGTTCTAACCAACTGGTTTTGGGTTTATCTCTTTAATTTTGTGGGATCCCTGTTGGTAGTCTTCCTCTTCTACTACTCCGGTATCTGGAAAGCCAACGGCGGCGCCATCGGCGCCCGGGCGGTGAATATTGCGGCATCAAAGGCTTCTCTGCCATGGGCGGAAGCGCTTTTCCGCGGCATCTTCTGCAACTGGCTGGTTTGCCTGGCGGTCTGGCTCTCCAATGCCGGCCGCGATGTCATTGGCAAAATCCTGGCGATCATGATTCCCATTGCCGCATTTGTTGCCGCCGGCTTTGAGCACAGTATCGCCAACATGTACTTCATTCCCATGGGCCTGGCCCTGAAAAATCAGGCTGCCCTGCAGGAGCTGCTTAATCCTGCGGTTATTGAAGGCCTGACCATGAAGGGATTTTTCCTGAACAACCTGATCCCGGTTACCATCGGCAACCTTATCGGCGGCGTGATTTTCGTAGCTACCGTTTACTGGGGTGCATACCTGAAACCTGCTGCCGCCAAGAGTGTTTCCGTCAAGGGCAGGGCTTAGTTGCAGGTTATGCGTTAAGCGAACAGTCTCCGGAACATTCTATCAACACAGCCCCGGCGATGTGCCGGGGCTTTCCTTTTGGGGGAAATGAGAGAAAAAAGGATTTTTGCCCATCTTCGTAGAAACATTAAAACATTATAGATTTAATTTTAGATTTACTTAATTCCTTCTTGCCTAATAATAGCGAAGGAATGGAATAGTAATGTATATCAGCAAATTTATGGCCCCGGAAATAATTTTCGGCAAGGGTGCTTTGAACCAGGTGGGCGAATGTTGCAGCCGCCTGGGCTCGTCCAGGGTTTTTCTCGTTGCTGACAGGGGGGTCATCCGGCACCGGTGGGTTGAGAAAGCGCTGCCTTTCCTGGAAGAGGCGGAGCTGGATTACCAGATCTGGTCCGGTTTTTCCGCCAACCCGCGCGACTACGAAGTGGAAGAGGGAGCCCGGCTTTACGCGGAGTATGGCTGCGACGCGGTGCTGGCTATCGGCGGCGGCAGCACCATCGATGCCGCCAAGGCGGTGGCGACCCTCTCCACGAACAAGGGGAGAATCCAGGATTATGAAGGGATTGACCTCATTAAAAATCCCTTGCCGCCGCTAATTGTGGTCCCTTCCACTTCCGGTTCGGGTTCCGAGGTGTCCCAGTTTTCAATTATAGCCGATAGCGAGCGCAAGATAAAGATGACCATTATCTCAAAATCGCTGGTGCCCGATATTTCCATCACCGACCCGCTGATCCTCTCCACCATTGACAGCCGGGTCACCGCCCAGACGGGCATGGAGGCGCTGAGCCATGCCATAGAAGCCTATCTCTCCCTGGCGGCGACCGATATGACCGATATACATGCGCTGCATGCCATCGAGCTCATCTCGCGCAACCTGCGCGCCTCTGTGGCCAGCCAGGTCGATGAAGGGGCCAAGGAGGCCATGGGCAAGGCGAGCCTGCATGCCGGAATTGCTTTCTCCAATGCCGTTCTCGGGCTGGCTCATGCCATGACCCACCAGGTGGGGGGGCTGCTGGATCTGCCCATCGGCGAGATTAGCGCCATTATCCTGCCGCATGTAATGCGCTTCAATATGCTTGCCTCCATCGACAAGTATGTGCGCATTGCCGCGACCATGGGGGCGCGGGTGGAGCATATGACCCCCCGTGAGGCCGCGGAGAAAGCCATAGCCATGGTCTGGGAACTGGCCCAGGACGTGGGCATCCCTTCGGGCCTGGCCGAGCTGGGGCTGCCCGAAGATGTGCTGCCCGAGTTAAGCGAAAACGCGATCAAGGATGCCTGTTTCATCACCAACCCGCGGGATGCCGATGTCACCGATATCATTGAAATTTTTCGCTCGGCACTTTAGCGCAAACAAGGGTGAGCGGTATGGTTATAAAAAACAAAAAAGCGCTGATTGAGAAGCTGACGGGGATTCACAGCTCTAAAAAATCATATTACGTGGAGCTGAAAAAGAAGATCTACGAAACCACGCGGCGGAACATCCAGCTCGAGATCATCAACCAGCTGGCCAAGGGGATCGGCATTGAGATGTCCTTCCAGGAGATCATTGAGAGCGTAATCCCCAAGATGCAGGCGGTGGTTTCGTTTGATACGCTCAGCCTTTATGTTATTGACAAGGGAACCCTTGTAAACCGCACTGTTTTTGTAACCAACCACGAAAGCGGCGCCGCGGACAGGGATAAGGAGAGCGGAGAGGCGGAGGCGCAAAAGGGGGAGAAGGCTACTGAATCCTTCTGGCAGGTCCTCAGCGAGAAAAAAACGATCCTCGTCGATCACCGGGAGACGGAGACGCCGGGTGATGCCGGCGAAGGGCTTCCCGCCATGGTCCTGATCCCGCTTTTGGTTAAAGAAAAGGTCATCGGGGTGCTGGAGGTGATCTGCGATCAGGGATTTGACCAGAGCGACCTTCTTTTCCTGGAGCAGGTTGCCGACCAGCTGGCGGTGGTCCTGGAGAATGCCCGCCTTTACAACGAGGTCTGGCAGCACAAGCGGGAGTGGGAGATCACCTTTTCTGCAGTGACCGACCTGCTTGTTTTTATCAACCGTGATTGCCGGGTCCAAAGGGTGAACCAGGCGGTGATGGACTTTTTTACCATGTCCGAAGAGGACATTCTGGGCCAGAAATGCTACCGTCTTTTTTACGGGCGCGAATCAAAGTGCAACCCCTGCCTGGCCGACCAGGTCTTCCGTACCCAGAAGACGGCTTACCTGCAGTCGCGGACACGCTATAACCGGGTCCTCGACATTTTCGCCTACCCGGCTTATACCGGGGATAACGAGCCTTACGGCGTGACCTATTACGCCAAGGATGTAACCCGCTTTGTCGATTCAATCAAGTTTGTCTCCATGGGGGAGATGTCCGCGGGAGTGGCCCACGAGCTGAACAGCCCGCTTACGGCCATAGTGGGAAATTCGCAGCTGCTGCTCCGGGAGACTGATCCTTCAAACCCCCACTACCAGCTGATCAAGGATATCAGGAACAGCGGCATGCGCTGCCAGCGGATTATCCAGAACCTGCTTACTTTTTCCCGCCAGGAAGAATACACTTTTGAAGAGATCAATTTGAACAAGGTCGTGGAGAGCGCCCTGAGCCTGCTATCGTACCAGATCGAGAAAAGCAACATCGATCTGGTGGTAAAACTGGCGCCGGAGCTGCCGCTGCTGCTGGGCAACGAGCAGGGTCTGGAACAGGTCATCATCAACCTGCTGCTCAATGCCAAGGATGCCATCGAAAGCAAGGCGCTGCTCGAGGGTAACGGGGAGAAGGGGAAAATTGTCATCGAAACCTGCTCTTCGGGCAAGGTTGTGGCGGTGCATGTAAGAGATAACGGAAGCGGGATCGATGATGAAGATCTGCCGCATGTGTTCAATCCCTTCTTTACTACCAAGCGGGTTGGCCGGGGAACGGGGCTGGGACTCTCGGTCAGCCTGGGAATTGCCCAATCTCACGGGGGGGTTATAGACGTGGACAGCGCCGCCGGGAAGGGAAGCACCTTCAGCCTGATCCTGCCCCTGGACAAGGCCTACAACAACGATAACAACAATGAGAAAAAAGAGGCGGCGGCCGCCGGCGAGCCGCCGCGGGAAGAGGGAGGTTGATCGGGTGACAGCTGTACCGCACTTTCTGGTCGTGGATGATGAGCAGGAGGTCTGCAATTTTTTCTCCTACCTGCTGCAGAAAAAAGGCTACCGGGTTACACCGGCAAACAGCGGGCGCCAGGCGCTGGACCTGCTTAAACAGCACCGCTTCAATGTGGCCCTGGTCGACCTGAAACTTCCCGATCTTAACGGCCTGGAGATTCTGCGCGAGATCAAGAAAGTGCAGCCGGCCTGCGAAGTGATCATCATCACCGGCTACTCCACGGTAAAGTCGGCGGTGGAGGCGATCCAGTCCGGCGCCTTCGATTACGTAGAGAAGCCCTTCGGCGATATCGAGGAGATGGAGAGACTGATTGAAAGGGCCCTTGATGTGCGCGCCGAGCTGGAGAGGTTATCGATTTCTCACAAGGATCTCGGATTCGTGGTCGGCAAAAATAAAAAAATGCTTAACCTGGTTGCCGCCGCCCAGAAAATAGCGAAAAAAAATATTACAGTTTTGATCCAGGGGGAGACGGGGACGGGGAAAGAGGTCCTGGCCCGCTACATTCATTCCGTCAGCCACCGCAGCGAGCGCCCATTCCTGGCCTTCAACTGCGGAGCCTTTACCGAGACGCTGCTGGAAAGCGAACTCTTCGGCCATGAGAAAGGCTCCTTTACCGGAGCCACCAGCAAGAAAAAGGGCATCTTTGAAATGGCCCACAAGGGGACGCTCTTTCTTGACGAGATCGATTCGGCCAGCCCCGCCATCCAGATCAAGCTGCTCCGCGTCCTGGAGACGGGCGAGTTTTTACGGGTGGGAGGCGAAGAGCTCTGCAAGGTGGATGTGCGCGTCATTGCGGCGACGAACGCCGATCTGGCCGCCCGGGTGGAAGAGGACAGGTTCCGGGAAGACCTTTTTTACAGGCTCGACGTGGCCTCCCTGTATATTCCGCCGCTGCGCGAGAGGGCCGAGGATATACCGATTTATGTCAATTATTTTCTGGAGAAAGAGACCGTGGAGAGAGGGATGCCCCCCAAGAAATTTTCCAATGAGGCCATGGAGATATTGCAGCAGCACAGCTGGCCGGGCAATATCCGGGAGCTGGCCAACACCGTGGCCCAGGCCGTTCTTATGAGCAAGGGACAATTGATCGGACCCGATGAGCTCCCGCCGCGGATCAGAACGGGCGGCGTGAAGAATGAGACAGAGATGCCGCCGGGAGATCCCCCGGCGGAGAGCGCCGCTGCCGAAGAAACAATCTTTTTCCGGGCTCACCCGCAGAGAGAGAAGCTTTGCCGTTTACTGGAGCAATTCGAAGAGCTGCTCACGGCAGGTGTTGACCTGAAGGAAGGGTTTGATTTTGCCGCTTTCCAGGAAGATCTGAAATCTTGGAGGGAGAGAGCGGCCGGGCGGGTCATTGAGCAGGCCCTGGAGACTACATACGGGAACCAGGTCAAGGCGGCGGAGCTGCTCAAAATTACCCCGCGGGCGCTGCGCTACTACCTCGAGAAAACAAAGCAGGAATAATTGTAGGGGCGGGCTTCCATGCCCGCCCAGTATAACAACCGGGGATTAATATATGGGGCTGTCCCAGAATGACAGCCCTTTATGTTGCTTCTTTGAGTTAGATGTAAATTGCTATAAAAGGTTATAGTAACGGTTACAGTTGTAGGGGCCGGTCATGACCGGCCTGAACAGGCCGGTTGCT
>JAAZHP010000304.1 GCA_012510625.1 Bacillota bacterium | reverse complement strand
AGGGAGTTGAAGGGTTGAAGCTGTCGAACCTCGCCTTCCATGATTTGACCTATATGTACATGGTCGAATAGCTGCGCCTCTGGAAGTCGGTGGAATAGCGTCCAGGTATTCAGTCCATGGTGGCGGCAGAGGCACCGTAAGGTCAGGCTGCCGCCACCGTTTAAAAAGGAGGTGCAATTCATGCTGCGCTATATTATCCGGCGCCTGCTCTGGCTAATCCCTGTCCTGATCTGCGTCTCGCTGACCATCTACATTTTAATGGACCTGGCTCCCGGGACTGTCATTGACGCGCTGATTACAGAGCAGATGACGCCCGAGGATATCGAGAAGCTGAGGCAGGAGTATGACCTGGACAAGCCGGTTATTTATCGCTACGCCAAATACATGTGGGGGCTGCTGCACGGGGACCTGGGCAGATCCCAGGTGACCGGTATAAGCGTTTGGGAATCCTTTGTGAGCAGGTTCCCCGCCACCCTGAAGCTGTCCCTGGTCTCCGTTGTCATCGGCACCGTGCTGGCCATACCCATCGGCATCTTCGCCGCCAGAAAGGCCGGAACGATCTGGGACAACCTCACCACGGGCTTTACCCTGATTGGGCAGTCCATGCCCAGCTTCTGGCTGGGGCTCCTGCTGCTGATTATATTTGCCTATAAAATTCAGCTTTTCCCGGCCGGCGGCTATCAAGGCCCTTCAAGTTACGTCCTGCCGGCGATCACCAGCGCCCTGATGATGACGGCGCTGACAGCGCGGCAGACGCGCTCCAGCATGCTCGAGGTCCTGCGGGCTGATTACCTGCGCACGGCGCGCGCCAAGGGCGTCCCCGAGAGGCTGGTCATCAGGAGGCACGCCCTGAAAAACGCGTGGATTCCCATCCTCACCACCATCGGCATGGGGATGAGCCGCTTCCTGGCCGGGTCGGCCGTGATTGAAACGGTCTTCTCCTGGCCTGGCATCGGCCGCTTAACCGTGGAGGCGGTTTCGCAGCGTGACGTAACCCTCGCTTGCGGCTGTGTTATCTTGACCTGTATCCTATACGTTATTGTCCTGCTGGTTGTTGACCTGCTCTATGCCTTTGTCGATCCGCGCATAAAGGCCAAGTACGCCTCCGGCGGCCGGAGAAGGAAGGTGGCGGCATGACCACGGCAACGAATACGCTTGTTTCCAGGAAATACGCCAAAAGAAGCAACGCCGCTGAAGTCTGGCACAGGCTGAAGAGCAACAAGGGGGCCATCGCCGGTTTTACGATTATTGTCATAATTCTCTCCATCACCCTCTACTCCATCCTCTTCATCAGCTTTGAAGAGGTTACGGCGATAAACGTGCAAAACCGGCTGCAGCCGCCCAGCTTGAAGCACCCCTTCGGCACCGATGACATGGGCAGGGATCTCTTCCTGAGAACGCTCTACGGCTCGCGCTATTCCCTCCTCATCGGCCTGGGCGGTGTTTCCATCTCCCTCATCGTGGGGTTGATCCTTGGCTCGATCGCGGGATATTTTGGCGGCCTTGTTGATGACCTGATCATGCGCTTTTCGGATTTTCTGGCTTCCATACCCACCCTTCTGCTGGGCATGGTTATTGTTACCGTTTTGGGGCAAAGCCTTCCCAACCTGATCCTTGCAGTGGGCGTTACCGCCATCCCTGAATTTATCAGGATCACCAGGTCCTCCGTTCTCGTGGTCCGGAACCAGGAATTTGTCGAGGCGGCCACCGCCATCGGGATGTCCCACCTGGGCATAATCTTCACCCAGGTTATTCCCAATGGCCTTTCCCCGATCATCGTTACCGTTACCTCGCGCATTGGCGCCGGCATTATTGAAGCCGCCTCCCTGAGCTTCCTCGGTTTCGGCATTCCGGTGCCTCATCCCGAGTGGGGCCTTCTCGTTTCCGAGGGGCGGAACTACATGAGGATAGCGCCGCATCTCACCTACTTCCCGGGCCTCTTCATCATGGTCACGGTATTTGCCTTCAATATTCTCGGTGACGGCCTTCGCGATGCGCTCGATCCGAAGCTGAAGAAATAGGAGGTGAGCATGATGGGCAGTGAAATCAAAGATAAAGCAGCACCGGGCTACAAAGATCTGGTACTCGAGGTAAAAGACCTGGTCGTGCACTATGTCCTCCAGGAGGAGACGGTGGAAGCGGTAAACGGGATCAGCTTATCCCTGGAAAAGGGGAAAACCATCGGCCTGGTGGGGGAAACCGGCGCCGGGAAAACGACCGCCGCCCTGGCGATTATGAACTTGGTTCCCGATCCTCCCGGCGTAATCAAGGGCGGGACAATCAATGTGTGCGGATATAACATGCTCAAGCTTTCCTCAAGGCAGCTCGAAAAAATCCGCGGCAAAGAAGTTTCCATGATCTTCCAGGATCCCATGACCTCGCTGAACCCGGTGATCACCGTGGGCGACCAGATTGCCGAAAGCGTCATGCTCCATGAAAAGCTTTCTTATTCCCAGGCCTTCAGGCGCGCCAGGGAGATGCTGGAGATGGTGGGCATACCCGGCGACCGCGCCACGGAGTATCCCCACCAGTTTTCCGGCGGCATGAAGCAGCGCGTAGGAATAGCCATCGCCCTGGCCTGCAACCCCAAGCTTCTGCTGGCCGATGAGCCGACCACGGCGCTGGACGTGACCATACAGGCCCAAGTCCTGGACATGATCGATGAGCTTAAACGGGAGCTTGGGACCGCTCTGGTTATGATTACGCACGATCTTGGCGTTGTGGCCAAAACTTGCGACCTGGTGGCGGTCATGTACGCGGGACGCATCGTCGAATACGGCACCCTGGAAGATGTTTTTGACCGGACCATGCATCCGTATACCGAGGGGCTGTTCAACTCCCTTCCCGATATCAGGAACAGGAAAAACCAGCTGCAGCCCATCCCCGGCCTGATGCCTGACCCGACGAACCTGCCCCGGGACTGCTCCTTTGCACCCCGCTGCCGCTATGTTAGCGATGCCTGCAGGGAGGCGCAGCCAACCAAGCACCAGGTGAGCGATACGCACATTGTTTATTGCAGCGCTTATGATGACTCCAATTTCCAGATTGAAAGAGCGAGGGGGAGAGGCGGAAATGGCTGAAGTGCTTGTTCGGGTACGCAATCTGGTTAAATACTTCAAAACCTCCAGGGGCGTCGTGCATGCGGTTGACGACATCTCCTTCGACATTGAGGAGGGCAAGACACTTGGCATCGTGGGCGAATCCGGCTGCGGAAAATCCACCACCGGCCGGTGCCTGATCTGCCTCATTGAGCCCACTTCCGGGGAGATTATCTACCGGGGGCAGGACATTTGCCGGCTCAAGCGCTCCGAGATGAAGAAGCTCCGCAAGGAGATGCAGATTATCTTCCAGGATCCCTATGCCTCCCT
>JAAZHP010000303.1 GCA_012510625.1 Bacillota bacterium | reverse complement strand
GTCTGGGTGCCGGGCTGGCTGGTTGAAGAGTGCATCCGGCTGGCGCCGCGGCGGATAGCCGTCGCCGACCGGCTCGGACGGAGGGTCATGCTGCTGGAGAAAAACCGGGTCTACTATGGGACCGGCTCGGATCTCCCCTTTACCATTGACCTGGAGAGCGGCGAAAGGAGAACTTCGACAAAACAGGATGTTGTTGACGCTTCGAAGGTGATCGATGCGCTGCCCAACTATGATTTCCTGATGAGCTACGCCATTGCCTCCGACAGCCCTTCCGCCGCCAGCGATCTGCACCAGTTTGAAGCGATGACCAGCCACTGCAGCAAGCCGGTTATCTTTACCGCGCATAATGCCGAAAATACCGAGGCGCTAATCATGATGGCGGCGGCATGTGCCGGCGGATTGGAGCAGCTGAGCGCCAACCCCTATATCATCCTATACTCAGAGCCCATATCGCCGCTGGTGCACACCAATGACGGTGTGGGGAAGATGTTTAAATGCTTTGAATATAATATCCCGGTGGTCTATACCCCCGGAGTCCTGGCCGGAGCGACCACTCCGGTGACGAAAGCCGGCTGTATCGTGCAGATGAACGCCGAAAGCCTGGCCGGCGTGGTCATGGCCCAGTTGAAGAAGAAGGGCGCGCCGGTTATTATCGGCGGCGGGGCCACGCCCATGGATATGAAGACGACAGCCACTCTCTACGGCGCTCCGGAAACGTCCATGAACTACGCGGTGATGACACAGCTGGCCCAGTTCTACGGCCTGCCGAACTTTACCGAAGCCGGATGCGTCAATGCTCCACTGCCTGGCATCCAGGCCGGCGTCGAGGCGGCGATGAGCATCCTGATGACGCAGCTGGCGGGATGCAACCTGGTGCATGATGTGGGCTATCTTGAAGGGGGCAAGACCGGGTATCTGCCCTTCCTGGCCTTCTGCGAGGATATAATCAGCATGGCCCGCTACACGGGAGGCGGCACCCGGACCTCGGCCGATCACCTGGCGGTTGACTGCATCGACGATGTGGGCCCCGGCGGTAACTTTATGAGTCATGAGCATACCTTCAAGTATTTCCGGGAGGAGATCTGGTCTCCCCGTTACATGATTCGCGACCGCTGGGAGCAGTGGGAAAAGGGCGGAAAGGTAACGCCGCTGGATCGGGCGATTGAAGAGGTTAAAGAGATCCTTGCCCACCATCATGCCCTCCCCCTGCCTGATGGGGCCGCAGGGGAGATGCAGAAAATTATCAAGGAAGTAGAGAACAGGAGAAAATCATAAGCAGAAGGGAGAATGATGATGCGCTACGCGAGCAAGCATGGGGCGGGCATTGCTTTCCGCACCCTTGAGCTGACGCAAATCGAAGAAATACACAGCGCCGCCCTGCGAATATTAAGCGAGGCCGGTGTTACCGTCCATCACGAAGAGGCGGTGGAGCTGCTGAAAAGCGGCGGCGCCCATGTAGAGGCCGGAAACCGCGTCTATCTCCCTCCCGCCCTGGTGGAGCAGGCGCTTCGCACCGCCCCTTCAAAGATTACCCTTTATAACCGCCTCGGGGAACCGGCGCTCCGGCTGGAAAAATCGAACGTTTATTTCGGGACCGGGTCTGATACCCTGATCTATATTGATCCTTTTACCGGGGAGCGCCGCCCCTGGCGGAGCGAAGATGCGGCGGCGGCAATCCGGATTGTCGATGCCCTGCCTCATCTTGATTTTGTCATGTCCATGGGGCTGCTCTCCGATGTGGGCAAGCGGATGATCAACCGGCTGCAGTATGCCCTGATGTTGAGAAATAGTATCAAGCCGCAGGTGGTAATCGCCGAAGATGCATCTACTGTTGCCGATATTATCGAGATGGCCGCCGCGGCCGTGGGCGGAAAAGAGAAGCTGCAGCACCGGCCGCTTTTTGCTCTCTACTGCGAGCCCACTTCGCCGCTGCAGCTGCCCTTTGAATCGGTGGATAAGCTGCTGCTTGCCGCCCAATGCAGGGTCCCGGTAAACTTTGCCTGCGGCGCCGTGGCCGGGGCTTCGACACCGGTAACCGTGGCCGGGACGGTGGCCCAGGCCAACGCGGAGGCGCTGTGCGGCCTCGTTATCCACCAGTTAAAGAACCCGGGCGCGCCCTTCCTATACGGATACGGGGATTCGCCCCTCGACATGCGCACCATGCAGGCTCTCTACGCCGTTCCCGAAGCGCTGCTGCTGCAGGGAGCGCTCTGCGACCTGGCGCGCTATTACGGGCTTCCTTCCTGGGGCTATGCCGGCTGCAGCAGCGCCAAGCTCTTTGACGAGCAGGCTGTAATGGAGGCGACCATCTTTACCCTGCTGGGAGCGCTGCAGGGCTGCAACATTATGCATGACGTTTTCTATATTGAATCTGGCCGGACCGGTTCCCTGGAGCTGCTCGTGCTGATGGACGAAGTGATCTCAAGGGTTAAGTTTTTGCTGCGCGGGATAAACTGCTCCCCGGAACATCTGGCAGTGGAGGCGGTCCGGAGAGTAGGGCCGGGCGGCAGCTTCCTCGGGGACGAGCATACCGCCAGGCATTTCCGGGACAGCTGGCAGCCGGAGCTTTCGGACTTCAACAGCTACAGCGCCTGGGAGGAAGCAGGTTCAAAAACAATGGGCGATAGGATTAAAGAGAAGATCGGCCGGCTTCTGGAAGAGCATCGCCCGCTGCCGCTGGATTCGGCCGCGGAGAAAAAAATCGATAAGATCATCGAGCGGGCACAAGAGAAAATGGCTTAATATTTCTAAAAGGTATATGAAGTATCCGTTAAAGTGCATTTCTTGAGAATGATTTGCGGGACTGCTTATCAATAATAGAAAAACATTTTCAATACTAAAAAGCAATATGCTTTGTTTAAACAGGAGACACCTTTGAGATAAGCGGCTTTTTGGAAGCTAGAGGCATAATAGTTCGATATAAAAGACCCGGTGAGCTTGGCACTGTTATTGCTTGATTATTTGAGATAGGAGTTATTTGTCGTCCCGGAATATGGCATTCTGAAACGGGAGTTATCTTTAACGATTATAGGAGCAGGAGAAGAGGGGGCGGGCTTGTGCTGCGGAACAACAAGGTTGTTCTCGGCGTGATTGGAGCAGATGTGCATGCTGTAGGAAACAAGATTCTGGAGATGTCGTTATGCGAAGCCGGCTTCGAAGTGATTAATCTCGGGGTGATGGTTTCGCAGGAAGAGTTTATCAACGCTGCCGTAGAGAGCGCCGCCGGTGCCATCTGGGTGTCATCCCTTTACGGTCATGGAGAGATTGACTGCCGCGGCTTGCGTGAAAAATGCCGCGAAGCAGGCATCGGGGATATACTTCTTTATGCCGGCGGCAACCTGGTGGTAGGCAAACGCACCTTTGCCGAAGTAGAGAATCTCTACAAGGAGATGGGCTACGACCGGGTCTACCCTCCGGGCACCCTGCCCGAAGAGGCCATTGCCCACTTGAAGGAAGATCTGGCAATATGAAAGCGCTTCTCATTGACTTCGGCAGCACTTACACCAAGGTCTCTCTTTTTTCATTGGATCCGCCCGGTTTTATCGGCGCCTCACGGGCTCCCACTACAGTGGAAAGCGGCCTTGAAGAGGGGCTGGAGGCCGCCCTGGACTCCTTTTCAGCAGAGCAGCTAAAGGGGGTTGTTTTCAAGCGGGCTTGCAGCTCCGCCGCGGGCGGCTTGAGGATTGTCGCCGTGGGCCTGGTTCCCGAATTGACGGTAAAGGCGGCCCGGGAGGCGGCCCTGGGGGCGGGGGCGAGAATTCTTGCAGCTTATGCCTATACCCTTAACCGGGATGAAATTGCTGAAATCGAGGCTTTGCAGCCGGATCTGCTGCTTTTGGCCGGCGGTACTGACGGCGGCGATCGCAAGGTAATCCTGGAGAATGCCGCCCGCATTTCCGAGGCCGGCTTGCCCGTGCCGGTAGTGGTAGCGGGGAACAAGTCGGCGTCAGACGATGCTGTCTCCATCCTTAAGGGGAAAGTGCCCCGGCTGGTTGTTACCGCCAATGTTATGCCCGAGGTAAACCGGCTGCAGGTTGAGCCTTGCCGGGAAGCAATCCGCGAACTTTACCTTTCTGAAATCACCAGGGCCAAGGGGCTCGATAAGGTGCAGCAGCGGGTCGGCCTGGTCATGCCTACTCCCCTGGCGGTGATGAAGGCAGGTGAGCTTTGCTGGAAAAGCCTGGCAGAGGATGTGGTCATTGTTGACCTGGGCGGAGCGACCACCGACGTGCACTCCTATGGTGACGGCAGCCCCCGCGGTGGAGGCCGCGTGGTTAAAGGCCCGCCGGAGCCCCTGATCAAGCGCAGCGTCGAGGGGGACCTGGGGATGCGGGTTAGCTTGCAATCCCTCTTGGAAGTTATTTCTCCCGTGGAGCTGTCCAAATCGCTCTCCTTTGCAGTGGAACCCGGTGAGCTGATTGCCTATGCACAAAAAGCCGCCGCCTGCCGCGGCTTTTTGCCCCGGGGCGAAAGGGAGCGGGCTTTTGACGGCGCCATTGCCGCCGCAGCCATCCGCGAGGCTTTGCGGCGCCACGCCGGCTCTTTAACAGAGACCTATACCCCCGAGGGGCGGCTGTGGGTGCAGCGGGGGAAAGATTTGACCGGAACGGCCGTTTTTATCGCTACCGGCGGCGCGCTGGCATACAGTGAAGAACCCGGCTCAGTAATCAGGGCCGGATTATTGGTCAATGATCCCCTGGCCCTTACTCCCCGCTCCCCGCGGCTTTTCCTGGACCGCTTTTACATCCTCGCTGCCTCTGGTCTTATTGCCGAAAGCCGGCCGGAGGCGGCGCTGGTAATTCTAAAGCAATCATTGTTGCCCTTGGGGGGGATCACAGATTGAGCCTGAAACAAAAGCTGCAGTACCGGCGCTGGGACGACGTTCATTTTGTTGCTGAGCGCGGCGCCGTGCTGACCTCGTGGCCGACAGGCGTGGAGGTCGACCTCTCTGAAGCCTTCGCCTATCACCAAAAGCTGCCTGAAAGCAAGAAAGCATATTACAAGCTGCGGGCGGGTCAAGAAGAAGGGCGCATTTTTTTACAACCGCGCGCCGGAGTGGCCTTGCTTTCCGAGCACTTGATTCTCTTGAGCAAACTGGAGCTGGAGGGGCAGGCCGATTTTTTGCCCACCACCATTGACTCCTACACCCGCCAGAATCGCTACGAAGAGGCCCAAAAGGGAATTGAAGAATCCAAGCTGGCCGGGCGCTCGCTCCTAAACGGTTTTCCGGCGGTAAACTACGGCGTGGCCAACTGCCGCAAGATTATCGAAACGGCGGGGGTTCCCGTACAGGTCCGGCACGGCACTCCCGATGCGCGCCTCCTGGCCGAGATCACCCTGGCGGCAGGGTTCAGCGATTTCGAAGGCGGGGGCATCTCCTATAACATCCCCTACGCCAGGGATATTCCGCTTGAAGTTTCCATATATAACTGGCAGTACGTGGACCGCCTCTGCGGCGCCTACGCGGAAAACAACGTCATTATCAACCGGGAGATGTTCGGCCCCTTGACCGGCACCCTGGTTCCGCCGTGTATCTCCCATGCTGTCGGTATAATCGAGGCGCTCCTGGCGGCGGAACAGGGAGTGAAAAGCATCGCCATC
This sequence comes from Bacillota bacterium, assembly GCA_012510625.1. Classification (GTDB taxonomy): domain Bacteria; phylum Bacillota; class Dethiobacteria; order DTU022; family DTU022; genus JAAZIN01. The sequence goes on along the minus strand of JAAZHP010000303.1, from coordinate 48 downwards.
GGCTACGGTCAGGGGGGCAACCTGCTGCAGGATGCGGCGGCCCTGCGC
>JAAZHP010000302.1 GCA_012510625.1 Bacillota bacterium | reverse complement strand
GCAAAGGCTTACCGGCTACCAAAGTGTTTTTCAGCAGCGAGAGCGGATTTGCCGTTGCTTCGGTCATTGTCTTGGGAGAAAGTGAAGCGGCGCTTATAGACGCACAGTGGACGCTCTCCAACGCCCAGCGTGTTATTGCCGAGATTTTGGAGACGGGCAAGCGCTTAACCAAAATTTACATAACCCATGCCCACCCCGACCATTACTTCGGCCTCGGCCACATAGCAGAAGCTTTTCCGGAGGCCAGGATCCTGGCGCTGCCGGAGGTATGTGACACCATAAACCGTCAATTTTTCGGCAAGATGGAGCATTGGGAAAGCATTATCGGCACCGGCAACATGCCCCGCAAAACAGCGGAGATCGAACCGCTCCGTGAGAACTGGTTCGAACTGGAGGGGCATCGCCTGGAGATCATACCCGAAATCATGGGCGACATGAAATATAATACGGTGGTGTGGATCCCCTCCATAAAAACCCTTTACGGCAGCGATGTTCTGTTCAACCAGGCCCATCCTTTCACCTGCGAAATAACCGCTGAAGAGCGGAAGCAGTGGCTCAAAGACCTGGATTACCTGGAGAGCCTGGACGCAGCGGTGATCATCCCCGGCCACCAGAAACCGGGCATGTCTTTCGACAAGAGTTCAATTATGTTTACCCGCGACTATTTGCTGGCCACAGAAGAGGCGCTGGCCACGACGCATGATGTGGCGGGATTTTTCTATGCCATGTTTAAATATTTCCCGGATGCCAACCTGCTGCAGTTAAGCAACGAAATGAACGCGCAGGTCTTCAAGGGAGGCAAAGACTGGAACTGGCGCGAGGCGTAACCCCCCCCGCGCCGGAGTCCGCTGCTTTCACCCGTCATCCCCGCACCACAATCTGGAGGTTAATCATGGAGCTATCTGGTTATGCCGGAAAAATACTGGTAGTAAATCTTTCTGAGGGCAGAACTACCACCCTTCCCACTGCGGCATACGCGGAGAAATTTTTAGGCGGCCGGGGCATGGCTGCCAGAATTTACTGGGAAATGGCGCCGCCCAAGGTGAAGGCTTTTGACCCGGAAAACTGCCTCATCGCCATGACCGGGCCGGTTACGGGATTCCCCGGCATAGCCGGCGGGAGCAGGTGGCAGATATGCGGCACATCGCCGGTCAGGCAGCCGGAAACTTTCTCTTACGCCAACCTGGGAGAACGATGGGGCACCCGGCTAAAATTGGCCGGGTTCGACGGGCTGGTGGTGCAGGGGCGGGCAGAGAAACCGTGCTACCTCTATATTGACAATGATCGGGCAGAAATACGGGACGCCTCTTCGCTGTGGGGCAAATCCTCTTTCGAGACCGGCGATGCCCTGAAAGCCTCGCTGGGCAAAGCAGTAAGCGTGCTGACCATAGGTCCGGCCGCCGAAAACCTGGTCACCTTTGCCACGCTCATCACCGACGACGGCGCCTCCGGGGCAAGCGGCCTCGGCAGCGTTATGGGCTCCAAGCGGCTTAAGGCCATCGTCGTCGGCGGCAGCAAAAAACCCGCTGCCGCCGCCCCGGAGAAGCTGCGCGAACTGGCCAGGCGGATTCTTCTGCTAAGAAAAGACACCTGGAAAGGCTGGCATGAAAACATACCGGGCAAGACCAAGCCGCGCCCCTGCTACGGCTGCCCCGGCGGCTGTTTCCGCAAAGCGTACCAGGTAGGCGGCCGGAGCTACAAATTTTTCTGCCAGGCGGTGCACGTCTACTGGCAGGCCGCCCATGAATACGGAAAGGATGGAACTAACACCGCCCTGCTGGCGACGCGGCTGTGCGATCATTACGGGCTGGACACCTCCATCATGCAGCCCATGATCAACTGGCTGGCGCTGTGCTACCGCGAAGGCATCCTGAAAGAAAAGGAGACGGGGCTGCCCCTTTCCAAAATCGGCAGCGCCGAATTCATTGAAAAGCTGACCCGCATAGTATCGTTCAGAGAAGGCTTCGGCGATCTGCTGGCCGCCGGCACCCTCAAGGCTGCCGAGGCAATCGGCCCAAAAGCGGTGGAGCTAACCGCCCTGGAGGTGTCAACCCCCGCCGGTGAAACCCGCGACTACGACCCCCGGCTCATTCCGGCAAACGCCCTCCTTTACGCCACAGAGCAGCGGCGGCCCATCAACCAGCTGCACGAGATGGCTCACGCCCTCTGGTTGTGGCTCAAGTGGTGGCGCAAGGACGAGGATGCCTTCCTCTCCTACGACGACCTGGTAACAGTGGCCGTCAACTTCTGGGGAGGCGCCGCGGCGGCCGACTATACCACCGACGAAGGCAAGGCGCTGGCCGCCAAAATAATCCAGGACCGCTCCTATGCCAAGGAAAGCCTGATCCTGTGCGACTTCCTCTGGCCGGTGATCTGGGTCAGGTTTGCCGACAGCCACGCCGGAGACCCCACCCTGGAGAGCAAGCTTTATTCCGCCATCACGGGCAAGGAAACAGATGAAGCCGGCCTGAACAAAATCGGGGAAAGAATCTTCAACCTGCAGAGAGCCATCCTGCTCCGCCAGGGATGGGGCGGCAGAGAAGGGGACAGGCTCCTGGATTTCCATCATGACGAGCCGCTTCCGCCCGTCTTCTACAACCCCGACTGCCTGGTCCCGGGGAAGAACGGCCGGGTAGTTTCCAAGAAGGGCAACAAGGTAGATCGGGAGGCTTTCGAAAAACTTAAAGATGAATATTATACCCTGCGCGGCTGGGACGCTGCCGG
>JAAZHP010000058.1 GCA_012510625.1 Bacillota bacterium | reverse complement strand
TAATATTTTTTCTCCCCGGTTAATTATCTGATTCGATGTCTTCAGGCTGCTGCAGGCTGACATGCCGCGCCGGAATCACCGTGGAGATGGCATGCTTATAGACCAGCTGCTGCTTTCCCTCCACCTCGATAAGGACGGTAAACTGGTCGAAACTGCGGACAATACCCTTAATCTGGTAGCCATTAACCAAAAAGATTGTGGCCAGCATATTCTCTTTTCGCAACTGGTTCAGGAATGTATCCTGCAAATTAACGGGTCCTTTCATCGATGTCCCTCCATTTTTTCTTTACACTATATTATTCGCTTAATAAACAAAGATTTCCTTTACCTGACGGCTAATAGTTTCGGCCAGCTTCTCCAGCCCATTTTCTGTGGAGCGATTGAGCCAGACGATGCGCGGATCGCGCCTGAACCAGGTCAGCTGACGCTTAGCCAGGCGCCGGGTTTCTTTTTTAATTTCAGCTAACGCCTCCTCGCGGGTCATTTCTCCGTCTATGCATGCGGCCAGCTGCCGGTAACCGAGAACCTGCATCCCCGGCGCGCTGCGCGAGTAACCCCTGCGGAGCAGCATCTGGACTTCTTCGAAAAAACCTTGAGCCATCATAGTCTCCACCCTATCCTCTATGGAACGGTATAGCTGCGGCCGCGGCAGTGTTAAGCCGAAGATGAGGACCTGGTAAGGCGATTCCTGCTGGCGTGTAAGAACCGGCTGCTCCGAGATGGGCCGGCCTTCCAGGATAAAGACTTCAAGCGCCCTGATGATCCGGCGCCGGTCGCGGGGGTGGATCTTCTCCGCCGCCGCGGGATCGATCATCTTCAGGCGCTCATGAAGCGCTTCCGGTCCTTTGGAATCCGCTTCAGCTGACAGCCGCTCCCTCAAAGCTCTATCCCCGCCGCTCTTCCCGAAAGCATAATTGTCAATAACTGCTTGCAGGTAAAGCCCGGTCCCGCCGGCCAGGAAAGGGAGGCGTCCGCGGCTCCAGAGCTCCTCAATCACCCGCCGGGCATCGCGCTGGTAATCGGCGACGCTGTAATCCTCATCCGGATACGCCAGGTCAATAAGGTGATGCCGCACCAGCTTCTGCTCTTCCGCGGTAGGCTTGGCCGTTCCGATATCGAGGCCGCGGTAAACCTGGGCTGAATCGGCGCTAATTATATCAGTATTCAGCAGCGGGGCGAGGCGCATGGCCAGGGCGCTCTTGCCGGCGGCGGTGGGCCCGGCAAGGACCAGCAGGGGTATCTTTTCGCTCATCAGCGCCCCCCTCCCTTGCGCAAAAATCTCTTGTCCAGCTCGGCGCGATGAATTTTAATCAGCGCCGGGCGGCCGTGCGGGCAGCAGGCGGCGCCGGGAGTCTTCTCCCAGTCGCGCAGCAGCTGTTCGGCCTCGGCCCTGGAGAGCGGCTGCTGTGCCTTAACCGCACCATGGCAGGCAATTTTTTGTAAAATACGCTCACGGCTCTCCACGCCCGGCTCCGGCTCTTCCTGGAGTAGATCCTCCAGGAAAGCGTAAATCCCGGTATCGCCGCCTTCCCGCAATAAAAAAGGAATCGCCCGGAGAATATAACTATTATCTCCAAAAGGTTCCAACATAAACCCGGCTTCCTCAAGCAGGGGCAGGATTTCCTCAAGGCGCACTGCCCAGGCCGGGGGCAACTCCAGGTTAAGCGGAAGGGTCAGCTGCGCCGGCCGCTTGCCGGGCTCCCTGGAGCAGAGAGCATGATAGAGAACACGCTCGTGGGCGGCGTGCTGGTCGATCACGAGAAGCTCCTCCCCCTCCTGCGCCACCAGGTAGCTGTGCAGAAATTGACCAATAAGACGGCATCTTCCGGCGCCATCGCCGGGAATTGTTTCATTGGCCAATGAAGAAGGGGTGACAGCTTCTGGATGGACAGCGAGGTCGTCTGCCGGCGGTGCCTGTCCGGAAGTGAAAGGCGCCGTGACCCGGCCCTCCTCGCCTCCCCCGGGATAAAGCAGCTCCAGCTGCTGCCGCCGCCACTCCCTTTGCTGCTCCTTGATCCAGTCTGGCGCGGGCTCTTCCCCCTGCCGGCCGTGCAGAGCCCTGCGCGCCGCCCGGAAAACCAGTTCATTGAAGATTTCAGGCCTCTGAAAACGGATCTCGCTCTTCGCCGGGTGAACATTCACATCGAGCATCTCCGGAGGCGCTTTCAAAATAAGCACCGCCACGGGGTGGCGCCGCCGGGCCAGCATGCCGCCGTAAGCCCGCTCCAGCGCCCCGGCCAGGAGAGGGCACTGAACCACGCGCCCGTTGATGACGACGGTAATCCAGCGCCGGGAGGCCCGGCTAAAATGAGGCGCGCTTAAGAAACCCTCCAGCAGGATCTTTTGAGAGGGATCGTGGCTGCGCAGCTGGAGCATCGCCGCGGCGGCTTCTTTTCCGTATAGCGCGCCGATGGCGTGAAGCAGGGAGCCGTCTCCCGTTGTGCGCAGCACGTTCTTCCCGTCGCTAACCAGGGTAAAGGAACAATCCGGGTGAGCCAGTGCCATGGAGGTAACCAGGGCGCTTATTTTGGCCAGCTCCCGTGGACCTCCGCGTAGAAACTTCAGCCGCCCCGGCGTGTTAAAGAAAAGATCTTCCACAAGCACCTCCGTTCCTTCCGGCGCTCCTGCTGCTTCAGAGGCTGAGATCACTCCCCCCTCCAGCCGGATTCGCGTTGCCGCAAAATCCTCTTTCCGGCGGGTGGTAAGGGTTACCCTGGCCACCGCGGCAATGCTCGGCAGCGCCTCGCCGCGAAAGCCCAGGCTGGTAATAGCCTCCAGGTCTTCCAGCGAGGCCAGCTTGCTGGTGGCAAATCGTGAAAATGCCAGCTCCACGTCGCCGGGGGCGATGCCGCTGCCGTTGTCGGTTACCCTGATGGAGCGCTTTCCCCCGTCGCTGACACTTATCTCAATGCGATCAGCGCCGGCATCGAGGGAATTTTCCACCAGCTCCTTCACCACCGCAGCGGGATGCTCGATAACCTCGCCGGCGGCGATCATCTCCGCAACTTGGGAATCCAGTATGCGGATCACTTTCTCAGTTCCCTATTCACTTAATTAATCTCTCCTCTTCGGGCTTCATCTTCTTGAAACAACTTCTGCTGCAGCCGGTAAAGATGCTGCAGCGCCTCCAGCGGGGTGATCCGGTTTAGATCAAGCGCTTTCAGCTCTTCGACAAGCTCCTTAAACCGCTCATCCTCCGGCGGCGTCTCCATGACCAGCGGAACCAGGCTGAGCTGGCTCCCCCTCGCGGCGGCCGCCGTCTCCAGTTCGGCAAGAATGGCCTCGGCCCGCAACAGCACATCCAGGGGCAGTCCCGCCAGCCGGGCCACATTGATCCCGTAGCTCTTGTCGGAGCGTCCCTTTGCCACCCGCCGCAGGAAGATGACCTCCTTCCCCTTCTCTTTTACGGCCATGGTATAGTTCTTGATCCCGGGGAGTTCATCTTCCATGTTGGTTAACTCGTGGTAGTGGGTGGAAAAAAGTGTCTTTGCTCCGATCTTGAGGGTGATATATTCCAGGACGCTGCGGGCGATGCTCATCCCGTCATAGGTGCTGGTTCCACGGCCGATCTCGTCGAGGATGAGCAGGCTTTTTGCGGTGGCCTCCTTGAGGATCGACGCCGTCTCCTGCATCTCCACCATGAATGTGCTCAGGCCGCTGCTGAGATCATCGCTGGCCCCGACACGGGCAAATATGCGGTCAAGGATGGGCAGCTCCGCTTCCTTCGCCGGGATGAAGGAACCCATCTGCGCCATCAGGCAGATCAGCGCCGCGCTTCGGATATAGGTGCTCTTGCCGGCCATGTTCGGCCCGGTGATTATGAGAACAGGTGACTTTTCATCCATGAGCAGATCATTTGGCACAAAGCGCTCCGTTGAACTCTGCTCCACAACAGGGTGGCGGCCTCCCTTGATCCGGAGCTTTCCTTCCGCCGAGAATAGGGGCCGGCAGTAGCGGTAGCGCTCCGCCGCCTCGGCCAGGCTCTGCAGGCAATCAAGCCTGGCCAGCCGCCCCGCCGCCGCCTGCAGCAAGGACACCTCCGCGGCCACCTCTTCGCGGAGCGATTCAAAAAGCTCGTACTCTAGCCGGCTGAGCTGCTCCCTTGCGCCGGTAATCTTCTCTTCCATCTCTTTAAGCGGTTCTGTGATGAATCGCTCCGCATTGACCAGGGTCTGTCGGCGGTGATACTCGGGGGGGACCAGCCCCAGGTTGGGGCGGGTTACCTCGATGTAGTAGCCGAAATTGCGGTTGTAGCCCACTCGCAGCGACTTGATCCCGGTGCGGTCGCGCTCCTTCTTCTCAAATTCCAGCAGCCAGCCCCGCCCGTCGCGGGCGATGCTCCGGAGGCGGTCCACCTCTTCGCTGCAGCCCTCCCTGATGAGCCCCCCTTCGCGCAGCTGCAGCGGCGGATCGTCAACGAGAACGCTTTCGATACGCCGGATCATCGCGCTTAAATCAGGCAGTTGCCGCAGGGATTGCAGCATGACGGAATTGCATTCTCCAAGAATATTTTTCAGCGGTTCCAGGATCTGCAGCGTGTTTTTCAGCGCCACCAGGTCGCGGGCGCCAACCCGGCTGCAGCAGAGGCGGCTGCAGAAGCGCTCCAGGTCGATGGCCTGGCGCAGAGTGGCGCGCAGCTCCTTTCTGATAAGAGGGTTATGGCGGAGCTCTTCTACGGCATCGAGGCGTTCTTCAATCAGCTTTCGCCCGGTTAAAGGCTGTTCCACCCAGAAGCGCAGCAGCCGCCGCCCCATCGCCGTAAGGCAGTGATCAAGCAGCCCCAGCAGGCTGCCCTGCCTCTTGCCATCCCGGATGGTCCGGGTCAGCTCCAGGTTGCGCGCGGTAATCCCGTCCACGACCATCCGCCCCCCGGGAGACAAAAACTCGAGATTGCGGAAGTGCCTCCCCCTGGCAGGGTGCTGCAGCATTTCCAGGTAGCTTAGCGCCGCAGCGGCGGCAGATGCGGCCGCGGGGTATCGCGACAGGGAGAGCTTATCCCAGCTCTCTTCTCCCCACTGCCGGGAAAGGACGGCCCGGACCTGCTCCGGCGTGTCTGCATAGTCGAAAACCGTGGCCGAAGCTCCTTGATCCCCCAGGTATGGACGGAACAGATTCGCCGCGGCTTCGGAGGTATAGATGCATTCTGCCGGCTGCAGACGCAGCAGCTCTTCTGCCAGGCCGGCTTCCGCTCCTTCTCCGGTCCACTCATTGATCCTGAAATCGCCGGTGGAAACATCAACCGCAGCCAGGCCGAAGTAGCCCGCCTCCCCTCCGGGAAGGGAGCTGATCGCAGCCAGGTAATTGTTCTTGCTCTCGTCAAGCATCTCCGGATCTGTCACTGTCCCCGGCGTGAGAATCCGGGTAATCTCGCGCTTCACCAGCCCCTTTGCTTCAGCAGGCTCTTCCACCTGCTCGCAGACGACTACCTTGAAGCCTTTGGAGAGCAGCTTGTTTAAATATGTATCGGCGGCATGGACCGGCACACCCGCCAGGGGGATGGGGTTCTCCTTGTTGCTGTCGCGGGTGGTGAGAACAACATCCATGGCCCTGGCGGCGATGACGGCATCTTCGAAAAAGATCTCAAAGAAATCCCCAACCTGGAAAAAGATAATCTTGTCCGGGTGCTGCTCCTTAAAAGAAAGATACTGCTTCATCATTGGGGTTAATTCGCTCAAAAGTGTCTTCACATCCTCCAGTTTAAATATCGAAGCAGTAAATATGGGTCTGCCAATTCCCCTCAGTTGCCATCTGCCGCGCTTGCCAATATCCGGAAGACTCCACCGGCCCCCGCCCGCTTAATCTCTCTCCGGGCGCAGGCAGCGCTCCAGCAGGTCGCGGCCCACGGGAAGAGCGTCCGTGGCCGCCCAGCGGCCCCCTTCGACCACCACCGCCACCACGAACTCCGGAGATTCAGCAGGGCCGTAGGTGACATAACAGCAGATATTTCCCTCCGCTCCTTCCACCTCGGCCGTGCCGGTCTTGCCGGCGACGGTAAAACCGGGTACTATCCCTGCAGCCCCCGGAGCGTCAGCCCCGTGCAGCGTCTCCACCAGTGAACGGTGCACCGTCTCCACCACCGCAGGATCGAGGATATTCTCTTTCCAGGGAGCGGGCTCCGCCGCCCGAAACAGCTGCGGCTGTGGAATTGTTCCGCCCGCGGCAAAGGCGCTGTAGAAAAGAGCCAATTGCAAAGGCGTGATCATGACTTCGCCCTGCCCGTAGCTGCTGTCAGCAAGCTGTATCTCCGATTTAATCCCCTCGCGCGCCAGCCGCGAACGGGCCACCGGCAGGGGGAAAGAGATCTCTTCCCCAAAGCCAAAGCGCTCTCCATATTCCAGGAACTTCTTTTCGCCCAGGGCCAGCCCGGCCCGGGCAAAATATATATTATCCGAAAATTTCATCGCCTCATACAGGTCCACGCTCTTCAATTCAGGATGAACCCGCTTCACATGGTAATCTCCCCAGGCCGCAGAAGGCTGCCACTCTTCCCCGGTAATCTCGACCCTTGCGGCGGGATCAATAGCCCTCTCGGCAATTGCGGCAGCCGCAGTAAAGGGCTTGAAGACAGATCCCGGCGGGTAAATACCTGAAAGCGCCCGGTTCAAAAAAGGATTTCCCGGGTGCTCCTGAAGTTCCTGCCACTCTGCGCCTGTCATCCCGGCGGTAAAGCGATTGGGATCAAAGCCTGGATTGCTGTAAAGCACCAGCAGCTCCCCGCTTTTCGGATCCAGGACCACTACAGCCCCTTTTTTGGAGCCCAGGGCCTCTGCGGCGAATTTTTGCAGTTCCAGGTCGATAGTAAGTTTGATATCTTCGCCGTCGGCGCGCTCCCGCCTGGCCACCAGGGCCGCTTCGCTCCCGTCATCCTCGAGGATGCGCAGGGTATAGCCTTTGCTTCCGGCGAGCCGCCGCTCCAGCGCCGCCTCCAGCCCCGATTTGCCAATAAGTTCGCCCGCCGCATATCCTTCAGCCTTCCTTTCTTCCAGCTCTGCGGCGGTAATCTCGCCCAAATAGCCGGTCAGGTGTGCGGCCGCGGCTCCGGCGGGGTAGATGCGCCTCTCAACCTCGTCAATCATCACCCCGGGAATCTGCAGCAGCCGTTCTACCAGGCTCTCCTGTTCGGGACCAAGCACGGTCAGCGGCACATAGAGCCCTTCGCGGACCCAGGGCTGATTCAGCTTGTTTATAATAGCCTCCTTGGAAAGGCCCAGTACCTTTTCAAGGCCGGCAGCGAATGCCGCCTCGTCCTGGTAGCGGCCGGGAACGGCGCCGACCTCTTTAAACGATCCCGGCCCGGCAAGGACCTTGCCGTTCCGGTCAATAATAGAGCCTCGCCGCGGCAGCTCCTCTTTTAGATCCACTCTTCGATCGCCGCTCAGATCCGGAAAGATCAGCCCGGGGTGCCAATGCAGCAGCCAGGGCGCCCCGCGTTTTTCGCAGCTCATTTCAACTCGGTAATGTAGCGGTATTGAACCGACTGTGGAGGTCTCCAGCCGCACGTCAAGAGATAACTCCACCCGTCCGGCTTCCGAAGCGGTTCGCTCAATTTCCCCCAGCTTCACGCCCTGCAAACCGATTCCCCGGCTGATGTTGGTGTAGCGCTCCACGAAGTAATCTTCGGTATAAGTTTCCCAGGAGCTGCTGCTCAGCAGCTCATACATGGCCTGGTAGTCCTGCTCCGCCCAGAGAGCAAAAAATTGCTCCGCCACTGTTTCCGGCCGGACCCGGGTGCAGCCGGCCAGGATAAGCGACGCTATAAGCAGCATCCAGGCAAAGCAGAGAACAAGCCAAAAACTCCTGCTTTTCACGCAAGTTTCCTCCCCCACCAACTATTTAGTTAACTTGGTGCCTGGCACCTTGTTAACTAACTTTCCGGTTAGATACCAGGTGTAGGCCGCAGTAATCTCTACTTCAACCAGCTTTCCGGTCATATCTTCCGCCGCGGCAAAGTGAACCAGCTTATTCGTGCGGGTACGGCCGCTCTGCATCTCCGGGTTATTTTTACTTTTACCCTCAACCAGCAGCTCCACGGTTTTGCCGACCAGTAAGCGGTTTATCTCCAGGCTGATTTCATTCTGCCGCCGGGCCAGGCGGCGCAGCCGCTCCCTTTTTTCGCCCGCGGGTATCTCCTCTTTTTTCAACTCCGCGGCTTGGGTTCCGGAACGAAGGGAGTAAATAAAGGTAAAGGCCTGATCAAAGCGGGCTTCATCCAGCAAGGCCAGGGTTTGCCTGAAATCTTCCTCGGTCTCGCCGGGAAAGCCGACCATAAGATCCGTAGTTAAGGCGATGTCCGGGATCGCCTCTTTGAGATTTTCGACCAGTTCGAGATAATGCTCGCGGGTATAGCGGCGGTTCATACGCTCAAGAATACGGTTGCTTCCAGCCTGCGCCGGCAGGTGCAGGTGTTCGCAGATTTTATTTCCGCTGCGCATAACCTCAATCAGGCGAGGTGAAAGATCTTTAGGATGCGATGTGAGGAAACGAATCCGGGACAGCCCTTCTATCCGGTCGAGCTCCCCCAGCAAGGCGGCAAAATCTCGGCCTTCTCCGAGATCATGCCCGTAGGAGTTCACATTCTGGCCCAGCAGAGTTATCTCCAGGTATCCCTCACCGGCCAGGGAGCGGACTTCGCGGATGATTTCATCGAAGGGCCGGCTGCGCTCCCGCCCGCGCACATAGGGCACGATGCAATACGAACAGAAATTGTTGCAGCCATAAATCACCGGCACCCAGGCGTGAAAGCTGCTGGAGCGGCGCACCGGAAGCCCCTCCCGGCAGTCTCCATTCTCATCGATATCGATTAGCGGACGGCCGTTCCCTATAGCCTGCCGCAGCAGCTGCGGAAAGCGGGGCAGCGCATGGGTGCCAAAAAAAAGGTTCACAAAGCGAAAGCGCCTGGCCAGATCCGCCGCCACGGCTGGCTGCTGGACCATGCAGCCGCCCACGGCGATAACCAGATCTTCTTTGCTCTCTTTTAGCGTCCTCAGCCTGCCCAGCAGGGCGGCCACCTTCTCTTCCGGCTTCCTGCGAACAGCGCAGGTATTGATTACGATAATGTCGGCTTCAACAGGATCAGTGGCGGGCCGGTAACCGAGGCTCTCCAGAATCCCGGCAAGGACTTCCGTGTCAAACTCGTTTGCCTGGCAGCCAAATGTAATGGTCAGGTATCTTTTGTCCCGGCCCATTAAAAAGCCCTTTTCCTGAATATCCCCCGGCACCCGCTTCTCTCCTTTCTGCGTTCATTATACCAAAATTACTCATTGACGAAAGGAGAAGATCTCCACTCCCCGGCCTGCAAAATAAAAAGAAGCAGAAATTGCTCTGCTTCTTCTCCGATAGAACATCTATTTATTTCTACCTGCATCCCCCGCGGTGTGCTTCACCACCGCCTTTTTCCTTCGGCCGCATCGTTTCGCAACAGGTCTGGCGTGAAGTAGAGGCGGCTCTTCCGCCACTTTCCCGGCTCCTCCTTTCTTCTGCCGGCCCTGGTTCTTTGGCAAATTCAAATGCAGTCCCATAGAACAGATCATCGTCCGCGTCACCGGCAAAATTATTCTTTACCCAGATCATGTCGGCCGCACAGTAGTCACCCTCTTCCCAGAACTCGCAACTATTTACAGTGCACCTTACTTCTGGCATCCATCATTACCTCCCCTGGAGCTCCTTTTTTTAGTAGGATTACCGGGACAACCCCGTACTATCCTGTCATTTTATGGCATTAATTCTGGGATCATGTAGTTTGGATCTCAAGCAGCAGCAGGAATTTTTTGATTTAAACCGAAAGATAAAATATCCGGCGGAGGAAATAAAATACGGAATAAATTCTAAGGGGTCGAGATAATGCGACGCTACAGGTGGGCGGTCTTCCTGGCGCTGAGCACGCTGACCATGCTGGGACTGCTCTATATGCAGTATTATTCAGATCAGCAGAAGGAAAAATTTGAGCATTTGACCCGTCAGATCGATGACCTGAAAGAGATATACGAGAGCACCGTTCAGGAATTATCCAAAGTAAATGAAGAAAACCGCACACTGATTCGTGACCTGAACGAGGCCATTGAAAGAATTGAGGCTGTTGAACAGAGGAACAGCGAGCTTGAAACCATTCTTTTCAACCAGCGCCAAACCTACCAGAATGCAGTCTCCATGCGCGGCTCAACCATGCCCGTGCTCACAATGTCCAGCTTTACGGCAAAGCAATATGAAAGGGCTTGGAGCCGCCTGGGCGCTCACGGCCTGAAAGGAACCGGGCAATTCCTGGTACAGGCTGAAGAGCTTTATAACGTTAACAGCCTGGTTCTCTCGGCAATCGCCTACCTGGAAAGCGCCGGGGGGATGTCCAAGCTTGCCCGTGAGAAAAACAACCTCTTCGGACTTGGCGCAGGGGGTTCCAACCCCTACCAAAATGCTCTTTTTTTCTCCTCTAAAGAAGAATGCATCTACTATGCCGCCAGGCTGCTGCGCAACCGCTATTTGAGCCGGAGTTCCCGCAGCTACCGGGGAGACAACCTCGAGGCAATCGGCCCCCGCTATGCTGCGGATCCCTTCTGGGCTGAAAAAGTGGGCCGGACCATGTCCAAGATCGCCCGGGCGGCTATTCCCGGCGGCAGGTAACATCAACGGTTCCCTGTCACCTTATTCCCTTCCTTTGTATTTTTTGGCGAATTTTGCGCTCGCCCGGGTAATAATTCTCCGGTGCTGCCCGCCTCTTTTACCCTGATAGTTTCTTCTGAAAATCAAATCAACCTTCTTCTTGTATCATGCAGCGGCGCATAGAATTATACTGCCATGGATTCAGGAAATCTAAAATCTTCCTTAATTCGGGGAACCATCCAGCTGGCAGCGGCAGGAATTCTTGTGCGCATTATCGGCCTGGCAAACAGGATGGCCCTTTCCCGCATCATCGGAGCCGAGGGACTCGGCCTCTACCAGATGATCTTGCCCCTCTATGCTCTGCTGGCTGTGATTGCCGGACTGGGTCTATCCGGCGCGGTAACCAAGATGGTCGCCGATCGCAGCGTCACCGGCGACATCGCCGGCCGGCGCAAGGTCCGTCAAATTTCCCTGTGCCTTGTTCTGGCCGCCGCCGCTGTAATCACGGTGCTCCTTTTTATCGCGCCGGAATTGCCGTTAAAATTTATCCCCGACCGGCGCATCATCGGCATCCTGCGGCTGATGCCGGCAGCCTTTATTTTCGCAGCCCTCTCCTCTATTTTACGCAGCTACAGCCAGGGACTGGGAAAAATGGCCCCCACGGCCCTCTCCCAGGTTGCCGAACAGACAGTCCGCGTCGTTGTAGGGCTGGCTGCAGCCTACTTTTTGCTCCCCTGCGGCATGGAAAAGGCTCTCGCCGGCCTATTTGGCGGAATTATCGCCGGTGAGATCGCCTGCCTGGGAGTGCTCTACTTTATGCGGCCGGCAGAAGAAAGAATAGCGCCGCCGCCATGCCGCCTGCCAACGCCTTCAATGCTGAAAGAGCTCTTCTCCCTGGCCCTGCCGATCCTGCTTATCCGCCTGGGCACCTCGATTACACAAACCGTGGAGTCGCTGATGATCCCGGCGCGGCTCCAGATCGCCGGCTTCACGGCAGCAAAAGCGACCACCCTTTTCGGAGAACTTGCGGGAATGGCGCTGCCCCTGCTCTTTTTGCCCACAGTATTGATAATTCCTCTAAATACCACCCTGGTCCCTGCGGTGGCCGGTGCGGCCACCCTGCGGCAGCGCGGCCGCCTTGAAATGCTGATTAAGATATCGCTGTGGGGGACACTGGTCATAGGTCTGCTCTCGGCGGCGCTGCTCTACCTTGCCGCTTCTCCCCTCTCAGCAATACTATACGGCAGCACCACGCCTGCAGGGATGGTATCCAAGCTGGCTCCCGTTGCTCCTTTTGCTTACCTGCAGTTTACCACCGCCGCTATCCTGCACGGGATGGGCCGTCCGGCTGTCGCCGTGGCCACCGATCTCCTGGGAACCGCCATCAGCCTGACGATGATTTTTTACCTGACCGCGCTGCCAGGCTGGGGAATCGACGGGGTTACCTGTGCCTATACCGTCTCTTTTATATTTATCTCCCTGCTCGATTTCCTCCTAATCCGCAACTTTGTCAAGAGAGTATAAGATCATCAGTGTTGTTGCGCATCTAGCGCCGGTGAGTGATAGATATGAAAACTGAATGCGGGCGCTAATAAAGCGTTGATGAAGAAATGTTCCCTGGGGTTAGGTTCTTCTTTTTTTAAAGAAGAGATATACCAGGGCGGCGGCACAGAGCAGCAGCGCCGGCCAGGTCCAGGGTGAAAGAGAGGTTATAATTTTCAGAAGGCGTAACAGCAGGCCTGCTGCGCCAGTCAAAATTATGCTCCAGCCGATAATCCAGAGGCTGAAAAGAGCGCCTCCCAGGGCGGTAGAGACAATGAAAACAAATAGGTTCATATGCATCGCCCCGGCGGGAAAAGAGATGAACGTGCGTGTCACTCCCCAGAGCTGCCCGGCAAAAATGGAATAGGTGCCGTATTTCTCTAAAAATGTATATATTTTCTTCATTCGAGGGGGGCGTCCATCAGGCGTTTCTGCCTTCCGGCGGTTCCGAACCTGGTTTCCCACCAGATAGCCAAGTCTCTCGCCCAGAAAGCCAACCAGGTAGCTGATCAAGCTTCCCACGATAATACCCACAGTGGAGGCGAGGAAAAGCATCCAGAATTCGGCCCTGCCGCTTAAGATCATTCCTCCCGCAGCAACCAGGACCACTGAGGAGGTAAAAGGCACTCCTGCGCTCTCAATAAGCATGGCTATAGCCACGCCCCAAGCGCCATATTTCTGAACCAGTCCGCCGCAGAATTCCTGTACAGCCACTAAAAAATCCGGCAACTCCATCTTTCACTCACCCGCGCACATCATGGCAAACATGCCCCATGCTCCCGCATCCGGTTCCAGCCGGGCGGGAACCACCTCGACCCGGGATATATTAACTGCGGGCGCAACGGCTTTCCGGTTGATTTTATCCCGGATTTTTTCAAGCAAACCGGGTCTGTTGCGGGCCACGCCGCCTCCGATTACCAGGCAGGAAGGATTGAGCAGCGTCACCAGGTTGGCCAGGCCGGTGCCGATATCGTCAATGGCTTGCTCAATAATGGACCGGGCCAGGGGGTTTCCCGCCGCGGCAAGGTCAAAAACAGCAGCCGTGTTCAGCGGTCCGCTGGAGGGATCGCCCTCGTCCCACAGAGACCTGGCGCTTCGCGCAATCCCTTCGCCGGAAGCCCAGGCCTCCAGGCAATCTTCGCCGCCGCAGCCGCAGCGCCGTCCTTTGCCAAAGCGCTTTATATGGCCGATTTCGCCGGCGAAACCTCCGCTGCCCCGGTAAATTTTTCCGTCCAGGTAGAGCCCCCCGCCGATCCCTGTGCTTATAGTAATATAGGCAGCGTCGCGATGACCCTGTGCCGCGCCGTAGGTCACTTCACCCAAAACCGCGGCATTGGCGTCATTCTCAAGGTAGACCGGGCAGCTGCAGTATTCCTGCAAAAGCTTGCGGAATGGAATCGGTTCATGCCAGTCCAGATTGGGAGCCTCATAAATAACCCCTTCCTCAAAATCAAGCAGGGCGGCAATGCAGACGCCCAGGCCGGCCAGGCCTGAACGTTCCATCTCTTTATCCTGCAGAGCCCGGGAGAGAGCTTCATTAATTGTTTTAGCCACCAGTTCCGGAGCCGCCCCTGGCGGGGTAGGCAGCTTTCGCCGCAAGTATACATTCCGATCCTGGTCTACCAGTAGCAGCAGTATCTTGGTTCCACCTACGTCGGCAACGGCAAATATTTTGTTTTCCACCATGCTCCCTCCTCCCGCCATCTCCCGTTACATTCTTCCTGAGCGAAATATGGAAATAAGCCAATAGATCCCGGCACAGATTGCCCCGATCAAAACAATTTCTGCGAAATGGAACTTTTCCAGCCAGGAGATATGACCCAGCTTTAAGTTCTGAGAAAGCGCAATGATAAGGCCGGCCAGGACAATGCTGAAGCTGATGCGGTTGACCATATTTTTTACCGTGTTTAATACCGGATCAACCTGGGGCAGCTCCACTTTAATTTTAAATTCTCCGGCGGCGGAGGCCCGCAAAAGCTCCTCCGCATGCCCCGGAAATTCCTCGAGCAGGCGCCGGTAGCCGCGCAACGCCCCCCACAACCGCCGCAGCTCCATTCTCAACTGCCTCCGCCTCAGCTCCGGGGCATATTTTTCTGCCGCAGCAGCCAGGTTAAATTCCGGATCCAGGCGAGACACCGTTCCTTCCAGGGTCATCATAGCCTTGGCCAGCAGGATAAACTCATGAGGAAAACGGAGGCGGTGCTTCACGGCTATCTGCATTAATTTGCGAATCGCTTCACTGATGACGATGTTTTGCAGGGGAAGCTCAAAATATTGCTCCAGCAATTCGTCTACATCCCGGATCAGTGCCATGCGGTTTATCGCCGGCGGCACAAAAGCAAAGCCAAGAAGTTCATCGACTACCGTAGCGGGATCCGCGCTATGCAAGGCCCGGGCAATGGCCACGAATTTTTCGCGCACTGTTTCGCTGATATAGCCGGCAGAGCCGAAATCCATAAAGAAAAGACGCCCGTCCGGCAGCACGGCAATATTCCCCGGATGAGGATCGCCGTGAAAGAAGCCGTCCACGAATACCTGTTTAAAAAAGGCATCGGCCAGGATTTCCGCCACCTCCTCCGGCGGCGGCTGCGGCAGCGGATGCTGCAGGTAGCGGTTTAGATTGACCCCTTCGCAATATTCCAGAGTAAGCACGTTCCGGGTGGTGTTTTCCCAAAAAACACGGGGCATGTAAACGCGCTTTTCACCGGCAAAGTTATGGCGAAAGCGCTGCGCATGTCGCGCCTCGATACTGTAGTCCAGCTCACGGAGCAAGATTTGCTTCATCTCTTCCGCAATCTGGCTGAACTGGTAAACAGGTCCCAGGTTCGTGCTTCGATCAACAAATGAGGCCAGGTCTGTCAGGATGTCTAGATCCCTCTTTATCATATCATCAACGCCAGGACGCTTGATCTTTACAACTACCTCTTCACCGGTATGAAGAAGAGCCCTGTGCACCTGGCCGATTGAGGCTGCTGCTAGCGGTTCTGAATTAAAGCGGGCAAAACGGGTTTCCGGTGCGGCGCTCAACTCGGAAGCAAGTATGGCCTCTACCTGTTCTGACGGAAATGGAGGCACCCGGTCCTGAAGCCTGGAAAGCTCCTCGATATAGGATGGCGGCAGCAGGTCCGGCCGGGTGCTCAGAAGCTGCCCCAGCTTGATAAATGCCGGCCCCAGCTCAGTAAGAGCCATCCGCAGCCGGGCTTCCACCTTCCGGGGCATCAGCTCTTCGGCCTTCCGCCTCCGGGTGAAAATCCTCTCCCGGAGGCCAAAAAGACGCAGCTGATCCAGAACCTGGGCGAAACCGTATTTAATCAAAACCCTCAGGATCTCGCGATATCGCCCCAGGTGGCGCAGCTGCCGCAGCGGACCCAGTCCCAATTTCATGTCAACTTATCTTTAATCAATGCAGCCAGCTCATCTATTTTTCTTTCAACCCGCTCCAGGTCCTCCTGACTGACAAATTTCTGTTTCCAGGAGGTATCTACTTTCACTTTTATTTGCCGGATCTGCTCCTTTAAGCGGTCTTTCTCATCTTTGCCTTTTTCAATCAAGCGGTTGACCAGCTTTTGAGCCTCGTCTCGCTGCATTTCGCCCTTCTCCACCAGCATGTCGATAAACTCTTCAGCCTTCTCTTTACCGAAGATCAGCAAACCGATGGTGGCGGATAGAAAGTCCTCTAACACCACAGTCACTTCCTTTCAGCAGTTTACTCAATTTATTCTACCATATTCTAGATAATATTTTACACCGGCTTTTTGGCCCGCAAAGAATATGGCAGAAAAATTGCTCAGTTCTCTTCGCCGGAAGGCTTCTGGGCTTTGGGAGGTCTTTTCTGTTCGTAAAGGTAGTCTTCGTATATATACATCAACTCTTTGTCAAAGAGCGGCCGCTTCAAATCAACGGAGGCGCTTCTCACCGCGCTGAGTATATCGCTCGCCTCTTCATCGGAGAGGGCGATACCGTATTCTTCAAATTTCATTTTTACCGCCTTGCTGCCGGAATGCTTGCCGATAATAATCTGGCGCTGCAGTCCCACCTCTTCAGGGCTGAAAACCTCGTAAGTTCTCGGGTTCTTCAGAACGCCGTCAGCGTGGATTCCCGACTCATGGGCAAAAGTATTGGAGCCGACAATGGGCTTGCCCGGATAAAGAGGCCGCCCGGAAGCCCTGGCCACATATTCGCACAGGTTCAAGAAATCTTTTGTGTTCACTCCTAAATTGACCCCGAAAAGACACTTCAATGCCATGGCCACTTCCTCCAGAGCGGCATTTCCCGCCCTTTCGCCCAGCCCGTTTACCGTTACCCCAATGAAACGCGCCCCCGCCTTTATCCCGGCCAGCGCATTCGCCGTGGCCATCCCGAAGTCATTGTGGGTGTGCATCTCCACCTCTATTCCAGTGGTGTCAATGATCCTGCTGATAACTTCGTAGGTCCTGAATGGCTCCAGCACACCCACAGTGTCGCAGAAACGCAGCCTGTCTGCGCCGGCGGCCTGGGCCTCGCGGGTGAATTTGATCAGAAAGTCCATATCGCTGCGCGAGGCATCTTCGGCGTTGACTGAAACATAAACTCCTTCCTTCTTGGCGTACTCAACCGCCCGGGTCATGTTTTCAAGAACCCATTCCCGGGATGTGCGCAGCTTGTGGGTGATGTGGATATCCGAACTCGAGATGGAGATGGCGACGGCATCGACGCCGCATTCAAGAGAATGGCGCACGTCCTCGATATTGGCCCGGTTCCAGGCCATAATGCTCGCCTGGAGCCCGTAGGAAGCAATCTGTGTGATCACCTCTTTTTCGTCGCCGCCCATTACCGGGATGCCCGCTTCAATCTGGTGTACCCCCAGATTGTCGAGCATCTTGGCAATACGCATCTTCTCCCGGTTTGAAAAAACCACGCCTGCGGTCTGCTCGCCGTCGCGCAGGGTAGTATCTACCAGCATCACGGAACCTTTTTTTAAACCGTCATAAAAACGCTTCATAGCTTCTCTCTCCTTTACGGCACCGCCGCCGGATGCCCAAGCGGCATCTCTCAGCGAATCTGGCCGGATCCAAAAATAATATATTTCAGGCCGGTTAACGCCTTGAGGCCCATGGGCCCGCGCACATGGAGCTTCTGGGTGCTGATCCCCATTTCGGCGCCCAGGCCGAACTCGTAGCCGTCGGTAAAGCGTGTTGAAGCATTGACATAAACCGCCGCCGCATCTACACGGTTTAAAAAGCTGCGTGCGCGGGCATAATCGCTCGTTACTATAGCCTCAGAATGCATCGTCCCGTAGCGGTTGATATGTTCAATGGCCTCGTCCATGTCGGCCACCACTTTTACCGCCAGAATGAGATCGAGATATTCGGTAGCCCAGTCTTCTTCAGAAGCCGGCTTAACCGAGGGGTTGTATGAAACAGCGTGCGGGCAGCCGCGCAACTCTACCCCGGCTTCAATGAGTCTATCCATCACCGGAGGTAAAAATTGGTCCGCAACGGCCTCATGAACCAGCATGGTCTCGATGGCGTTGCAGACACCCGGCCGCTGCGTTTTGGCGTTTATGGCAATGTCCGCCGCCATCTCCAGGTCGGCCCCTTCGTCAACATAAAGATGGCAGTTGCCGGCGCCGGTTTGGATCACCGGTACTGTAGCGTTTTCAATCACCGTTTTAATCAGCGCAGGACCGCCGCGCGGTATGAGCAGGTCCACCAGGCCGTTCAAGCGCATTAACGTGAGGGCGGCTGAACGGTCCGTATCTTCGATCAACTGGACCGCGGCTTCGGGAAGACCCGCCACCCGCAGCTGCTCCTGGATAATCCCCACCAGGCAGATGTTTGAACGGATCGCTTCGGATCCGCCGCGCAGGATTACGGCGTTCCCGGATTTCAGGGTCAGGCCGGCGGCGTCAACGGTGACATTGGGACGGGCCTCGTAGATTATTCCCACCACTCCCAGCGGCACGCGAACCTCTCCGATCTGCAGCCCGTTCGGCCGCAGCCGCATCCCGGCAACCTCTCCAACGGGATCTTCCAGTGCGGCTATTTCCAGCAAACCCTCCGCAGCGGCGGCGATCCTCTCTTTATTCAACAGGAGACGATCGTAAAGCGCTTCGCTGTAACCGGAACTTTCCCGGAAAACTTTTAAATCCCCGGCATTTGCCTTAATAATCTCATCGCTTTTCTCCTTCAGCGCCGCCGCGATCAGCCGCAACGCCTTATTTTTAGCATTGGTTGAGATTCCGGCCATCACGGCTGCGGCCTGGCGCGCTCTTTCAGCTTTGGCTACTACTTCGGAATGCATGTCCGGGCCTCCTCTCATTTATTTATTCACTATAGAATCAACTTAATCCCGGTAATACTAGTTGTCATCGGAAATAACAAGATTATCCCGGTGAATCACTTCATCACCGCTCTCTCTGCCGATGAGCCGGGCGATATGGCTGCTGGGATGATTTTTGATCAGGGAGAGCTCTTCTGATGAAAAGTTACAGAGGCCGCGGCCGATTTCATGTCCGCTCCGGTCCAGGACCGAAACCAGGGCGCCCCGATCAAAAGAACCTTCAACGCTTAGGACCCCCACCGGCAGAAGGCTCTTCCCGGCGCCGCAGAGCGCATCCCTGGCCCCGTCGTCCACGGTAACGCTGCCCTGAATGTTCCGTCCATAAGCAATCCAGCGCTTGCGGCGGTTCAGGTAACTCTTGCGCGGGTAAAAATATGTCCCCGGGTTCTCACCGCTCAAGATCCTGTTCAGCACACCGGGTTCCCTTCCACAGGCGATAAACATTCCCGTGCCTGAATTTACGGCTATCTCGGCGGCCTGCAGCTTGGTCACCATTCCGCCTGTAGCCAGCTTGTCGCCCGTTCCGGCGGCGCATTTCTTCACCTTAGGCGTGATTGCCTTTACTTCCCGGATCAGGCGGGCCCGGTTCGAAATTCGCGGGTCTTCCTCGTAAAGTCCCTCCACCGTGGTCAGGATCACCAGCAAGTCGGCGTCACAGAGGCCGGCTACAAGAGCCGATAGGCGATCATTGTCCCCAAATTTAATTTCATGCACCGAGACAGTATCGTTTTCATTGATTACCGGCACCACTCCCCAGCGCAGCAGGGTAAGGATAGTATTGCTGGCGTTGAGGTAGCGGCTCCGTGCGGCAAAGTCGGCCCTGGTAAGCAGTAGCTGCGCCACCACCTGTCCGTACTCCAAAAAAAACTTTTCATAGAGCTGAATCAAAACACCCTGCCCCACGGCGGCGGCGGCCTGCAACTCGGGGATGGTGTCCGGGCGTCGCTTCAACCCAAGTCTCCCCATTCCGGCCCCGACAGCGCCCGACGAGACCAGGATGACCTGGCGTCCCTGGTTCTTCAAGTCTGCCAGCTCGCGGACCAGCCTCTCAATGAAAGCCAGATTCAGCTGTCCGGTTTCATGCGTGAGCAGCCTGGTGCCCACCTTCACCACGATTCGCTGCGCCGTCTCCGGTCTAAAATCCGTCCTAATCATCGCTCAGCTCTCCTGATCGCTGTGCCGCCGCCTTTACCGCACGCAACAGAGCGCCCCGGAAGCGTCCCGTTTCCAGGGCCTCAAGGGCAGCGGCTGTCGTCCCCGCCGGCGAAGTTACGTCGTTGCGCAGTTCCACCGGATGGCGGCCGCTTTCCCGAACCATCCGCGCCGCTCCCAGGACAGTCTGCACGGCCAGCGCCGCGGCGGTTTCACGGCTTAAACCCAGGTTCACCCCGGCATCGATAAGAGTCTCGATAAAGAGATAGACATAAGCAGGGCCGCTGCCGCTCAGTCCGGTCACCACGTCCATATTCTGCTCGTCAACGGGAACCACCAGCCCCAGGCATCCAAGCAGCTTCCCTATCTCTGCGGCCTCTTGCGAGGTCACCGCTTTCCCGGTACTCATGGCGACAGCTCCTTCTCCAATGAGGGAAGGGGTATTGGGCATCAAGCGGATGACCTTGCTTCCCGCCGGCAGGCGCTCTTCGTAAAACCCGATCGTGACGCCCGCAGCCAGGGAAATGAGCAGGTGCACAGCGGGCTGGAAAAGCTCTGCCCAGCCGCCGGCTGCAGATTTAACGTCCTGCGGCTTCACCGCTACGAAGATATTACGGCACTGCTGAAAGAGCTGCTCCAGGTTTGCCGCCGGTTCCGCGCCCAGTTCACTGGCGATATCATTTAATTTTTGCTTGTCCAGATCAAAAAGCCATAAATTTGCAGGGATGATCTCTCCGGAAGCAATCAACCTCCGGCCCAGCGCCGTTCCCATAACGCCGCAGCCGATAATACCGGCAGCCAATGAAACCAATTTCCAACCCCTCCCCGTGAAGGTGTTTAAACTTAATTTTATAATAAGGCGGCTATCTGTGCAATATGCCTGCGCTGTTCCGTAAGGTTTGTCTGTCTTACTACCTCTCATTCCTCGCCAAGTTTTTAGGGGCGGCTCATGAGCCGCCTTAATCCGTACCGGAAAGCAGCAAAGTACTGCGTTTGGAGCAAAAAGTCTTTTCTAAAGCAAACGCCTGCCTGTACCTGCTGAACGCGATAGTAAGCAGCGGCAAGCAGCCTGTATTCGGGCCAGGCATGCCCGCCCCTATTTCTAAATGGCCATTGGATGCCGGCGGTGCGTGAACTGTTTGACAAAACCGCAATGCTGGATTAAAATATGGGCAGCAGGGGAGTAGCTCAACTGGTAGAGCACTGGTCTCCAAAACCAGGGGCTGCGGGTTCGAGTCCTGTCTCCCCTGCCATTTATTTTACAGCACATGGATGAGTAGAAAACCCTTGGTTTGTCCAAGGGTTATTTTGCAGATTTCGCGGCGTAGCTTCTAATAATCTTTCTCTACCAGCTCCCTGATATTCTCAAAATCCACGTAATGCATCCCCACCGCTTCTCTCAGCTCCCTGGCAATAAAATTCTTGGTAGCCATAACCAGGTATCTCTTGCCTCTTGCTTTTAACAGGTTAATGGGCCGTTCAAAATCTCCGTCACCGCTGACCAGTACCGCCATATCATAATGGTCTATCGTATTAAACATATCCAGAACAATCTCGATATCCAGGTTGGCCTTTTGTTTATAAGTGCCGTCATCTTGCAATACATTTTTTAGGTCTTTTGTTATAAGAGAGTAGCCCATGTATGTCAGCGCCTTCAGATATTTATCCTGCCTGGCTTCAGGATGGGCATCTTTGCCCACGTAATAATTGGCGTCATTAAGATCCCCCTTGCTCCTGACATAATCCAGTAATTTCCGCGGATCTATCCACCAACCCAAATCCCTTTTCTGCATGTAAAAGAAGTTTCCTCCGTCTACAAAAAGCGATATCCTCATCGGCTCCCTCCTTTCATATTTAATATTTTTTTAAATTAATATTTTTTCTCTAATTAACATTATATCATACATATCCATGATATAAATATAAATGTTCCCGGCTGATCCCACGGCAACAGAGAGCTCCTGCAGTTGCAACTATCGTTTTTTTTGAGCTTTGCGGACTTCGGAAATGAATCTCCGGCGATTTTCCTGAACCTGCTGTCTCAACTTAATACTACGGTATATATCCGGGCCAAAAAAGATAAAATAGTTCGCCACCGCGGCAACGGCGGCAATTTTATAGGGGAGCGTAAGGAATATTACCGAGTATCCAAATAAGGCCCAGTTCAGCCAGGCCAGGTACTTGACTTTGACCGGGAGGATAAAGAAAATTAAAACCTCGAAATCCGGGTAAAGATGAGCGAAAGCGAAAAAAAGCGATAGGTTGAGATAGGCCCCCGTGTAGCCGGCTCCGGTAATGAAGGCGGCCAGGGTGGTGCCGGCCATCCCGAAAACATAATAGAGGTTTAACCGGAAAGCTCCCCAGGCCTGCTCCAGCCCGGTGCCGATGAGATAATAGAAATAGAGAACAAAAATAATCCAGAAGGGAGAATAGGTTGGAGGGATAAATAGATAGGTCAGCAGGCGCCATATCTCGCCCTGAAAAAGGCGGTCTCGGTAAAGAACCAGCAAGTCAAACAGCCCCGGCGACATCAGAGAGAGCATAAAGACAATTGCGTTAAGGGCAAGTATATAGAAGATGAGGTTGTTCACGGCATATTTCCCGTATTTGCGCTCCAGTTTATTCATCCATTTCATCACAGCTTCCTCCCGCACTTTGTAAATGATCAGTTCTGGCTATTTTCTGCGAGCTCCTTTAATAACTGCGACGCCGCGGGGGCGTCATCGGGGTTAACCTGGATCTGAACCGGGCCGACCAGCGGGTTAAATCCGCTCACAGAACCCAGGGCGAATAAGTTCTGCAAAGCTGCACAGCTCCTCCCTTTACAGATTTAGGATGTGGCTTTCAGGATCACAGCTGCAGGAGCTTCACAAAGGATTCTTCGTCAATAACCTCCACGCCCATCTCACGGGCCCGGGTCAGCTTGCTTCCCGGTTCACTGCCGGCCACCAGGTAGTCCGTCTTACGGCTGACCGAGGAGGCAACCTTGCCTCCGCGCTCTCTGACCAGCGCCGCTGCCTCATCCCTGGTAAAGCGTTCCAGGGCGCCGCTGAAAACAAATGCCTTCCCCTCCAGCGTCCGCTCCGCAGCAGCGCCTTCTTCGACAACAGGTTCGCTGAAATTAACCCCCGCTCGTTCCAGCCTCTCCAGCAGCCCCGCCGTTTCGGGAGCCTGAAAGAACTCATACACCGCCCCGGCAATCTTCGGCCCGATTTCCGAAATCGCAGTAAGCTCTTCCAGTCCCGCCCGGCGCAGCCTATCCAGCGTCAAAAAATGCTCCGCCAGCAGACGCGCCGCTTTCTCCCCGACAAAGCGAATCCCGAAGCCGAAAAGGAGCCGGTGCAGCGGGTTGCCTTTGCTCTTTTCGATGGCGGCAACGAGATTGGAAGCCGATTTTTCAGCCAGCCGCTCCAGCGGCGCCAGCTGCGCCGCATTTAAGTAATACAGATCGGCCAGGTTTCGGGCCAGCCCTTCCCTCCAGAGCAGCTCGGCCACCGCCGGCCCCAGCCCTTCAATATCCATAGCCCGCCGAGAGGCAAAATGAACGATCCGCTCAACCAGCTGGGCGGGGCAAGATGGATTCAGGCAGCGCCGCGCCGCCTCACCGGGAAGGCGGTGCACGGCGGCCCCGCAGGAGGGGCACCTTTCCGGCATCTGGAATTCTCTCTCATCGCCGGTGCGCTTCTCTTTAAGCACCCGCACCACTTCGGGAATGATCTCGCCGGCCTTGCGGATAATCACTGTATCGCCGATCATGATCTCTTTTTCAGCAAGTATATCTTCATTGTGCAAACTGGCTCGCTGCACTGTGGAACCGCTGAGAAAAACCGGTTCAAGCACGGCCACGGGGGTAATCGCTCCCGTTCTCCCCACGTTGACCCGGATATCGATAACCCGGGTCCTCTTCTCTTCCGGGGGATATTTAAAAGCAATGGCCCAGCGCGGGCTGCGGGCGGTATTCCCCAGTCGCTCCTGCAGCGCCAGTTCGTTTACCTTGATCACAATGCCGTCGATCTCGTATGGCAGCTCGCCGCGCCTATCCTGCCAGCTGCGGCAGAAATCCCAGGCTTCGTCGATGCTGCGGCAGAGAGCCCGGTGATTATTGACCGGCAGCCGCAGCCGCTCAAGGAAGTCCAGGAGATCGGCATGCGTATAAAGAGGCAGGTTGTGCTCCCCCAGGCCGTAAAGAAAGATCCGCAGCGGGCGGGAGGCGGTAACGCGAGGATCGAGCTGGCGCAGCGACCCGGCAGCGGCGTTGCGGGGATTGGCAAAAAGAGCTTCGCCATTCTCGCGCCGCAGCTTATTCATCGCTTCAAAATCGGCCCGGTTCATATAGACTTCTCCGCGCACCTCCAAAGTGACCGGTTCGTACAGCCTCAGCGGAACCTGCTTGATCGTCCGCAGGTTATGGGTGATATCCTCCCCGGTAAAACCGTCCCCGCGGGTTGAGCCGCGGAGAAAAATGCCCTCTTCATACTGCAGCGATACTGCGAGTCCGTCCACTTTCAACTCGCAAAAGTAATCGACAGCGGAAAGCCCCGTCAATTTACGCACCCTGTGATCAAAATCGTGCAGCTCTTCCGCTTGAAATGCATTGTCCAGACCCAGCATGGGCAGTTTGTGGGTTAGGGTGGCAAAACCGGGCAGCGGCGCGCCCCCCACGCGCCTGGTCGGAGAATCCTCGCTTTGCAGTTCGGGATACTGCCGTTCCAATTCGACCAGCTCGCGCATCAACGCATCAAATTCGCTATCGCTGATCACCGGATCATCCAGGACATGGTAGCGGTAATTATGCTCCTCTATCTCCCGGCGCAGCTGTGTAGCCCTGGCGGCCGCCTCTTCCTTGCGTTTCTTGTTCACGGATGTTCAAACCTGCCTTCTCTGCATTATCTCTTATTGCTTTTCAAACCTTTGCCAGTTATTATCTCCCGGCTGAAACTTAAAAACAAGGCTTAAATTTACCGTATATTACCATCAGACAGCTTTATTTTTTTCGCCGCCACCTGCTCCGATTCCTCCTTTTAAAAGCTTGACAGGGTACATTTCTCCGATGCCTTTGTGGTGAGAACAGCTTCACTTCATTTACACGCCGTTGTTTTTCATTATATCATGCAAGGCCGCTTGCAGCATTGCGGTCATTATGGAAACCAGCTCGCTCCGGTTGTACTCCAATCCATCTATCCCTAGCAGCTCGAGCATGATCTGCTGCAGCTTCCCCGTCTCCATTAAATAGAATATACCCGACAATTCATCCCGATCCATCCGCTTCAGTGTGGATCTGATCAGCCCGGACAGGCTATCAAAATCCACTGCTTTCTCTTCCATACACTTCGCCTCCCCGTAATGCTATATTCTATGGGCATACGTGGGCAAAAGTGCATCTGGCAAGCATTCCTCCGGTCATTGCTGCTAAAGCCACTTAACTGTCATCCTTAGGGTGAAGCCGAAATATCCCGCCTTGAGTGTAATTTTCAGCCTGGCCATCCAACAATACCATCGCAGAAAAATATAACAGCCCGGTCGCAGCCAATAGCGCAGCTCGAAACCTAGAGGCCATGATCTGCTTTCCCGGTGGATGGTAAAAACCTAAACGAAAAGATTACGAATATTTTTAGGAAAGCGGCACTTAATTAAGGTTGGCTTGATAGGATCAGGTTGAAGGGGCAGACCCCTGTAGTTCCCTGATTGCTGCAGTCTGTGCAAAGCATGGGTTTGCTGCAAGTGCTGGCACCATTGTAAACAGCGCTCAGGGCGCAGTTAATAGGCTGGCCCCGTGCAAAAGAAACCCGGCAATTTAATTAATGATACTAGACTGGCGCCCCCAGACTTTTTCTTGTCGGTGATTAGCAGGAGTGTGTGATACCTTATCGCCGCTATGACATTTGAATATTCTCGCGGATATAGCTGACGATGCTCTCCAGGGGAGTGCCCGGGGAAAAGACAGCATCGGCCGCCCCTTTCTCTTTGAGCAGTTTGCCGTCTTCTTCGGGGATGATCCCGCCTACCAGGATCAGCGCCCCCCCCATCCCTCTTTCTTCCAGAAGCTCCTTTACGCGCGGCACCAGGGTCATGTGTGCTCCCGAGAGGATGCTCAGGCCGACGACATCGACATCTTCCTGCAGCGCCGCCTCGGCTACCTGCTCCGGCGTCTGGTGCAGCCCGGTGTAGATCACCTCCATCCCGGCGTCCCGCAGCGCCCGCGCCACCACCTTGGCGCCGCGGTCATGCCCGTCCAGCCCCGGCTTGGCTATGAGCACCCTTATTTTTCTCTCTCCCATCCGTCCGAACCTCCCTTTCAATTAGTTAATTTGGTGCCTGGCACCTAATTAACTAACTTTTTCCGGACTATTTTCTTTTGACCACCTGCGAACCCAGTAATATCAGGTGAAAAACTGCACCGCCGCCCAGCACCAGGACAATCTTCTTAAAGGCTTCCGGTTCTATCATCGATGTAACCAGGATCACTACCGCCCAGATAACCATGCTGGCAAAGAATACTACCTTGTTCATGCATCATTTCCTCCTTTAAATAAGTTAAGCCGGTGCCAGGCACCTATTTAACTAACTTTTAGAAAATAGGCCGCTCCCGGTATTCGCCGAAGACCTCCTTGAGGGTGCCGATGATCTCTCCTTCGGTGGCGTAAAGCTTTGCCGCCTCCAGGATAAAGGGGATCAGGTTCTCGCTGCCGGAGGCGGCCTTTGCCAGCCGCTGCAGCGCTCCGGCTACGGCAATGTTGTCGCGGCGCTCTTTAAGCTTTTGCAGCCGCTCCACCTGCCTGCGCTCCACCGCCGGGTCTATCTTCAACAGTTCAATATTAAGGGGCTCTCCGGAGGCGAAGCGGTTTACTCCCACCACCACCCGCTCTCCCATCTCTATCGCCTGCTGGTAGGCGTAAGCGGCGTCGGCGATCTCCTGCTGGAAGAAACCCTTTTCTATTGCCGCCAGGACCCCGCCCAGCGCCTCGATCTTGCGGAAGTACTCC
This sequence comes from Bacillota bacterium, assembly GCA_012510625.1. GTDB lineage: Bacteria > Bacillota > Dethiobacteria > DTU022 > DTU022 > JAAZIN01. The sequence goes on along the minus strand of JAAZHP010000058.1, from coordinate 188 downwards.
TCCGCCGCCGCCTCCATCTCGTTTGTCAGCGCCTCGATAAAATATGAGCCCGCCAGCGGGTCGATGGTATTGGCCGCGCCGCTCTCATATGCGATGATCTGCTGGGTGCGCAGGGCAATCTTCACCGCTTTCTCCGTGGGCAGGGCCAGCACTTCGTCCATGGAATTGGTATGCAGGGACTGGGTGCC
>JAAZHP010000057.1 GCA_012510625.1 Bacillota bacterium | reverse complement strand
GGTGCGGCGCAACTTTCTGGTGACCCGGAATGTCCTGGCCTACCTGCGCCTGCTACATAAGCTCAGCTATCTCTCCTAGCCTGCCCTTTCCCGCTTCTCCTCCGGCCTCCGACCTCTGACCTCCGACTTCCGATATCACGGGCGGCTTGCCAGCATGTAGACAGCGGGGATTATTACCAGCAGCAGGACAGTTCCCGCGATCTGCCCCCCGATAATTACGATGGCCATGGGGGCCTGCAGCTGGCTTCCTTCGCCCAGACCCAGGGCGAGAGGGACGAGCCCGAGGATGGTGGTAATGGTGGTCATCAGGATAGGACGCAGCCTGCTGGCGGCGCCTTCAATCACGGCGCTGCGCAGCGGAAGATTGCCGGTGCGGCGGTACTGGTTGATCAGGTCGACCATGATTATGCCGCTGTTGACCAGAACCCCTGAAAGCACCACCGCACCGATGATCGCCGGCACGCTGATGCTCTTTCCGGTAAGCAGCAGCGCAGCGATGCCGCCGGTAAAGGCCAGGGGCACTGTAAGAATAATAATTAAGGGATACAGGAGCGATTCAAACTGGGCTGCCATAACCAGGTAGACCAGGAGAAGGGCTAGCAGCAGGACCAGCTCCAGCTCGCCGAAGACTTCGTCCATCAAAGCGGTTGTCCCGCTGGCGCGGATAGAGTACCCCGGCGGCATTTTCATCCCGGCGGCAATTTCCATGGCCTGTCTGCTCACGGCGCCGAGATTGCCCTGGTATTCGGCCTGCACGATCCCCACCGGCTCCCGGTTCTCCCGCGTTATGCCGGCTGGACCCTCCCCTTGCGTGAGGCGGGCTACTTCGCCCAGCCTGACGAAGACGCCCGACGGCGCATAAAACCCGATATTTTCCAGATCTGCAATGGTGCTGACGGCGTTCTCATTGTAGCGCAGCACCAGGTCCAGGACCCCCTCCTCCCTTTCCAGCCGCGCCACAGGAGTCCCTTCCAGAGCCTGGCGCACAACCGTGGCGATCTGGTAAAGGGTTACTCCTTTCCGCAGCGCTGCCTGGTGATCAAGGTGCAGTTGAATTTCCGGCCTCCTCTCCTCCATCAGCGACTGCACACCCGTTATCCCCGGTAGAGTGGCCAGTTTGCCGGCCAGTTCATGCACAATTTCTTTCACCTTCCCGGGGTTCTCCCCGCTGACAGTCAACTCCAGGTTCGTCTCCAGGCCGGATAAATCAAGCAGCGAAGCCCGTCCGAAGGAAAAGCGGGCCTCACCGCTTACTGCTGCAATCTTCTCCTGCACCGCGGCGGCAATAGCCGAGCTCTCATTTTTCAGGTGCGGCTCGACAGATACTTTAATCTTTGCCTGGTTGGCGCTGCCGCCTTCCAGCGGTATGCCAAAAAAGGCCGGCTCTCCAATCCGGCTGGTAAATAAGACCACCCCTGCCTGACCGGCAAGGATCTCTTCTACTGCTGTGACGCAGCGGCTGGTCTGCTCAAGGGTGCTCCCGGGAGGCAGGGTAATATCGATGGAGAAGCTTCCTTCGTCGGGTGAGGGGAAAAGATTGGTTTCCAGGGCGGGAAAGAGCAGCATTCCCAGTATCATAAACGTAATCCCGGCAGCGGCGGCCGCCCAGGGGCGATCCACAGAGTACTCCAAAACCCGCCGGTAGAAGCTTTTACCGGTGCGGGCCGTTGCTTCCCCGCCGCCGGAGCCGAGAAATCGGGAAGCCAGCAAAGGGACGATGGTCAGGGCAATTACCAGGGAGGCAATGAGGGCACAGGTTACGGTAATGGCAAAATCCCGGAAAAGTTCGCCGGCCAGTCCGCTAATGAACACTACGGGGAAAAAGACGGCAACAGTGGTAGCCGTAGAGGCAAAAACGGCGCCGGCCACCTCTTTACTTCCGCATACCGCCGCTGTGACAGGCGCTGCTCCCTGTTGATAGTGGCGGTATATATTTTCGCTGACGACGATGGCATTATCCACGAGCATGCCCGCGGCCAGCGCCAGGGCCCCCAGGGTCATCACATTGAGGGTTACTTTAACAAAATAAAGCAGGGCAAAGGTGGCCATTATGGCCACGGGAATGGAAAGCCCGATTACGGCGATGGTCCGCCAGTCGCGCAAGAAAAAAAGCAGGACCGCCACGGCAAGAAAAGCGCCGCCCAGAAGCGCCCAGGCGAGGTCACCAAGGGCGCTTTCAATATCAGCGGCCTGGTCAAAGACACTAAAAAAGTCAAGTTTCTCCTGCCCTTCAATTTCTGCGGCAATAGCTTTCAGTTCAGCGCGCACCTGGCGGGATACGGCTACGGTATTGGCATCGCCTTCTTTTTGAATTACCAGGCTGACAGCCGGTTTCCCGTTGATCCGGTTGAGCGTGGTTCC
>JAAZHP010000301.1 GCA_012510625.1 Bacillota bacterium | reverse complement strand
CGTAGTGGTAGTTAATGCTGTGGAAAAAGACCCCGGCAATGAACGCGGCATTATCGCCAAATTCCGGCTTGCGCAGCGCTCCCGCGCAGAGAAGGAACCCCGCTTTTTTCTGCTCGGGGAGAACAAAAGGCTTTTTCAGCCGGTACTTGGCATGCCACCAGCATTCAAAGCGGTCAATGAATATCTTTAACTGCGCCGAAAGGGAGCCAAAATATATTGGGGTAGCCAGAACGAGGCCTCTTGCCTCGACAACCTTCTTGTAAAGAGGCTGCATATTATCTTCTACTACGCATTTCCCGTCCCTGGCGCAGAGTTCGCAGCCCCGGCACGGAGACAGCCGGAGTTCGTGAAGGCGAATCAACTCCACGGCGATCTCTTTCTCTTCAGCGGCCCGGCAAAATGAACGCAGGGCCAGTTCACTGTTTCCATTGCGGCGCGGGCTGGATGAAATTGCCAGAATGTCAGGCACAAAAATCACCCCCAGTAGATGTATTCCACAGAAAGCGGCGGTTACCTTCAGGATATTGCCTAGAAAAGGCAGCAAATCAATTAAATCGCCGGGAAACGGGAGCAATCCGGGTTTAATTGGAGCCAGGCACCAGTATATACCACCACAGGAATGTTGCCAATAGACCCGGGATGGCATCATAATGTAGACAATATTAATATTCAGCTTAATTGGCAGTCTGATTCCGGGGGGGTGGGGCAATGTCAGATTATCAGGATGGCGCTTTAACCAGAGAAGAAAAAAATTATGCCATGCTTGCCCATCTGCTTGCGCTTGCGGTTTTTATCCTTCCCTCCTTCGGTAATATAATTGGCCCGCTGATCATCTGGCTGATCAAGAAAGACGAATCTGCTTTCGTAGATAAAAACGGCAAAGAATCGCTTAACTTTCAAATCAGTGTAACCATTTACATGATTGCGGCCGTTATCCTGACTGTTCTCAGTCTTGGTATACTTTTTCTCCTGCCGGTTGCCGTGTCCATAGTGTGGCTGGTGTATGTTGTGATCGCCACTGTTAAAGTCAGTAATGGGGAAGACTATTCTTATCCGCTGACGATACGGTTTATCAAGTAGGCCGGCGGGCATCATAATCTTAAAGGTTTCATCCATTCCTTCCTTCAGCTTCCTCTCCACCGGCGAGATCGGTTCAATTGATCACCTCGGCATTTTGGCAGCATAAATATCGGTTTTTGAAATCATTCTAAAGTACTGCCGGGAATGCCAAAAAGAGAGAGGTGTGCTCAAATGAAAAAGGTGGTTTTAATTGAACCGCAGTCCAAGGAAGATCATGTCTACAAAACAGTGCGGATGCCCCGCCTGGGGCTGCCGCTGCTGGGGGCCCGGCTGAAGGCTGCCGGTTACCGGGTGGAGCTTTACCTGGGGAGGGGCATGTCGCTGCCCTGGTCCAGAATTGTTGATGCCGGCCTGGTAGGCATTTCCACTACCACGGCCACCAGCAGCGAGGCCTACCGGATTGCCGGCTACCTGAGGTCACGCGGCCTGACGGTCATGATTGGGGGGATCCATGCCCATTTTATGCCCGATGAGGCGCTGGGCCATGCCGATTACGTGGTGCGCGGAGAAGCTGACCTAACTATTGTGCCCCTGCTCCGCGCCCTGGAGGAGGGCCGGCAGCCCTGGGATATTCCGGGAGTTTCATTCTGGAACGGCCAGGAGGCGGTTCACAATCCCTGCTCAGCGGAACCGGTGGAGATGGATCAGCTTCCGCTTCCCGATTTCTCGCTCTTCGAAGGGCAAAAACCATTCCGGACAATTCCGGTAATGACCTCCCGGGGTTGCCCCTTCAATTGCACTTTCTGCAGCGTCACTCTCATGTTCGGGCGCCGCTACCGCTTTCGCAGCACGGAAAGCGTCTTGAGGGAGCTGGCCGCTTACCGGGGCCGCAGCATATTTTTTTGCGACGACAATTTTACCGCCAACACCGTGCGGAGCAAGGAGCTCTTTCAAGGGATGATCGACCACGATATAGGGTTGAAAGGATGGGGCGCCCAGGTGCGCGCGGAAGCGGCCCGGGATCCGGAGCTGCTTGAACTGATGCGGCGCTCCGGCGGGAACATGGTCTATGTGGGACTTGAATCAATTAACCCGGACACCCTGGCCGCGTATAACAAGCAGCAGAGCGTGGAAGATGTGAGAGAATGCGTCCGCCGCTTTCATGAGTACGGCATCAGGGTGCACGGCATGTTTGTCTTCGGCGGCGAAGGCGATACGGTGCAGACGATCCGCGATACGGTCGATTTTGCCCTTCATTCCCGCAT
>JAAZHP010000300.1 GCA_012510625.1 Bacillota bacterium | reverse complement strand
TAGGGCGTATTAAAAGTGGGGTTTGGGATTCCTTGGTAAATGGTGAAGTATGGGGATTATTTTCGAAGGATAGCTTGGGATGCTGGGGACGATCCTTTCTACCCATGCATTGCGGTTTAGGCGATCAAAATGGGACAAACAGGTACGTCCCCGGTGTCCCACAATGGGTTATAGGGAGGGAAGAAGCTGCTTGTTTTCCAGTACGGGGGCGAAAAGATCGCCGTGCTGCTGCAGGCGCGGCAGGACGTTTTCCATGGTGAACTCACCGGGCAGGATTGCTTCCCGGCTCACTTCGTCCCAGGTCAGCGGCAGCGAGACCGGCGCTCCGGGGAGGGGACGGGGGCTGTACGGCGCCGCCAGCGTCTTGCCCCGCCCGTTCTGCAGGTAATCGAGGTAAAGCTTGCCGCCGCGCTGTCCCACCTTCCGCTCCAGCGTGGTTATGCCGGGGTACGCCCTGTGGACCCGGCGGCATATCTCTTGCGCAAAATCCCGCGCCTCCCGGTAGCTATAACGCAGCTTTACCGGCAGGTAAATCTGCATCCCGGTGGCCCCGGAAAGCTTGGGATAGCACTGCAGCTGCAGCCCCGCCAATAGCTCTTTTATGGCAATGGCGACAGTGCAGACATGGGAAAAGGTGCTCCGCTCCATGGGATCGAGATCAAAAACCACAAAGTCCGGACTTTCCAGGCTCCCCACCGAAGAGAGCCAGGGATGCAGTTCAAGGCAGGCCTGGTTGCCCAGCCAGACGAGAGTTTCCAGGGAATCGGCAATAATGTATAAGGTCTCCTTGCCTTCGCCGTGGCTCACCGGGCAGGTGCGCAGCCAGTCCGGCGCTCCTTCGGGCACATTTTTTTGATAAAAGCCGGCCCCGTGAATTCCTTCCGGGAAGCGCTGCACCACCAGGGGGCGGTTGCGCAGGTGAGGCAGCAAATAAGGCGCCGCTTCGATATAGTAGCGGACCAGATCGTGTTTGAGCAGCCCGTCGTCGGGCCAGAGCTCCCGGTCGAGATTGGTCATGGAGAGCTCCCTGTTGTTTACCATCAGCGTGGGCATATGATCACCTCTTTAGAAAGCGGGACGCCGGGGACAGCCGCCCTGGCCCCGTTCCATTTTTCGACCATGCAAACAAACCCTCCCCTGGTTTATGTTAGAGGAGGGCTTCCGAGGGGGGACGGCTGCTGAAACCGATCACCACCGGGGCGCGCAGGCGCAGGTCGCCGGTCCACTCGGCAAACTCAATCTCTACCGTCAGGCGCGGCGCCAGCCATAGCAGGTCCCGGCCCCGGGGAGGGTTGCTGAAATAGGGTTCGGTTGTTCCCGCCTGCCGCGCGTAATCGCGCAGCAGCAGCAGATCCTTTCTCTTCAGCCCGGAGCCGGCCCTGCCGATATAGAGCAGTTCCCCATCACGGTAAGCCCCCAGCAGCAAGGCCCCTACGGAGCCTTCCGGCATGGTCAGCCCTCCCACAACGCATAGCTGGCGGCGGCGGGGTTTAATCTTCAACCAGTCAGGAGACTTCTGCCCGCTCCGGTAAGGGCTGCCCTTCTTTTTGGCCACGACCCCTTCCAGCTCCGCCTCTACTATTTTCCGGTAAAGAATCTCCCCGTCATAAAAATTTTCATTCAGGTATACCGGAGGAGCAGCTTCTACTATCTCCTCCAGAAGGCGCTGCCTCTCTTCTATGGGCCTGCCGGTAAGGTCTTCGCCGTCCAGGTAGAGCAGGTCAAAAAGGCAGTATGTGCATGGAATCTGCCGCAGCAGCGCCCGGATGGCCTGCTCGCGGCGGCAAAAATCACGCTGGATCACCCGGGCGAAGCTGGGCTTTCCCCCGGCCAGGGCTACCACTTCACCGTCGAGAACGGCGCTCTTGGCCCGGATCAGTTCAACCAGTTTCTGCAGCTCCGGATACTGCTCTGTGCGCAGCTTCCCTTTGCGGTTTTTTAAGATTACCCGGTACTGTTCGACCAGGGCCAGGATGCGGACCCCGTCCCACTTGATCTGGTAAAGATAGGCGTCGCTGTTAAGCGGCTCTTTTCTGCTCACCGGCTCCATGGGCTGAATACCGGTAAAATAATCAAGGGAGGGAGATGAGGGTTTAAGAGACACCGGCGCCCGCTTTCTTCCGCTTGCCGCGGCCGGCTCCTTCCCGGGCAGCCTTGCGGGTTGCTTCGACACTGGCTTTCAGCGCTTCAACCAGGTCGATGACCTCTCCCTTTTCCGGCGATGGAGCGATAAAGACCTCTTCTCCCTTAATCTTCCCTTCGATTATCTCCAGGAGCGCCTTGCGGTATTCGTCTGTATATTTCTCCGGTGAGAAGGGGGCGGTCAGGTTTTCAATGAGCTGCCGCGCCATTTGCAGCTCCTTCTCCTGCACCTTGTGATCGCGGTTCCATGCCGGGAGCTCGGAGGTAGGCCGGACTTCGTCCGGGTAAAACATGGTTTCAAGGGCCAGCGAGTCGCCGTAAACCCGCAGCACTCCCAGGGCCTGGCGGGAGCGCAGGACAATGCGGACGATGGCTACCATGCCCGCTCCGGCCATAGCCTGCAGCAGCAGCTGGAAAGCCTTCTCTCCCGTCTCGCCCGGAGCAAGGTAGTAGGAGCGATCGTAGTAGATGGGATCGACCTCTTCGCTGCGCACAAAATCGACAATGGCGATACTCCGGGTCGTCTCCGCCGGGATGCGCGCAAAGTCGCTCTCTTCCACTACGACAAAACGCCCCTTCTCGTATTCGTAGCCCTTTACAATTTCATCCATGGCCACTTCTTTGTTGCAGGTGGGGCATACTTTGCGGTATTCAACGGGAGTGCGGCAAGGTTCATGAAGGTAGCGGAAACGCACATTTTTCTGCTCGGTGGCGGCAAAAAGCCGCACCGGGATATTTACCAGGCCAAAGCTGACAGAGCCTTTCCAGAGCGGGCGCATTCCATCACCAACCCGGATAATCTACTTTGATCCTATTATCCCAATAGTAATGGCAATTATCCGGGAATTTTCGCCCCGGAACCGGCCGGGCTTACTAAGATTCGCCTGCTCCGGCCTTATTCAGGCTGCGGGCGGCGGCTGTGGCGGCGATGGCCCCGTCTGCGGCTGCCGTTATGATCTGGCGCAGGGGAGTGCGGCGGACATCGCCGGCGGCGTATACCCGCGATTGCGATGTCTCCATCAACTCGTTGGTGATAATATAGCCGCTCTCGTCCAGCGACAGCTCGTCACGCAAAAAGTCGGTGCTGGGAATGCGGCCGGTGAGGACAAAAATACCGTCCACGGCCAGCTCCCGCTCGTGATCTTCCTGCAGCAGGCGCACTCCGGTGACCTTCTGCTCGCCTTCTATTTTCTGAACAGTACTGTTCCAGATTATCTCCACGTTGGGCAGGGCAAAAATCCGCTCCTGCAGCGCCTGCGGAGCGCGAAAGGTGTCGCGGTTGTGTATCAAGTAAACCTTGGCGGCGAAACGGGCGATAAAGAGTGTCTCCTCCAGCGCGGCGCTGCTGCCCCCCACCACCGCCACCCCTTTGCCGCGGAAAAAGGCGGCATCACAGGAGGCGCAGTGGGATATCCCCCGGCCGCGCAGGTCTTCCTCACCTTCCACTTGGAGCAGCTTCGGCATGGTGCCGGTGGCGATGACCACCGCCCGCCCGTTAAACTCGCCCTCCGGGGTGAAAACCTTTTTTAGTTCACCCTTGAAAGAAACCTGCTCCGCCTGGCTAGCCTCTATTCTGACCTCGAAGCTCCGCAGCTGCTTATCTAAAAGCAGCCCCAGTTCAGGTCCGGAAATGCCTTCGGGAAAACCCGGATAATTTTCAATGCGCTCCACCGAAACCAGGCGGCCGCCAATGAGCATCTTCTCCAGAAGAATCACCGACAATCCCGCCCGGGCGCCGTATATGGCGGCAGAAACACCGGCGGGACCTCCTCCCAGGACAATAAGATCATAAAGTGGATCGGGTGACATTCTGCTCCAGGCCTCCTTTTAAAATTCCAGTTTCCCGCCCTTCTTCCAACAACATGTTCATGTCCAGAGAGCGGTAAGAATGAGTTAAGGCGCCGCAGGAAATAAAATCAACGCCGGTGGCGGCGACCTCGCGCAGCCGCTCGAAGCCGATATTGCCTGATGCTTCCAACAGTGCGCGCCCGGCGGTAATTTGCACCGCCTCTCTGATTGTGGGCGTATCCATGTTGTCGAGAAGGATGAGCTCTACGCCCGCGGCCAGGGCTTCTTCAAGCTGTTCCAGGGTTGTAACCTCCACCTCTATACGCCAGACAAAAGAGGCGCGAGCGCGAACTGCCTTTACCGCCTCGGCAATCCCGCCGGCGGCGCTGATATGATTATCCTTGATCAGGATGCCGCTGTCCAGGGAAAAACGGTGGTTTAGCCCTCCACCGATGCGGACCGCGTATTTTTCAAGAACCCGCAAACCGGGCGTTGTTTTACGGGTATCGGCCAATTTTACCGGATATCCCTCCAGTTCCTTCACCCAGGCCGCCGTCATGGTGGCGATCCCTGAAAGGCGCTGCAAGAAGTTAAGGGCGGTTCTTTCGGCAGAAAGCAGCGGCCGCAGCCGGCCGCTGATCTTCATCACCGGCTGCCCGGCCCCGACATGCGCACCTTCCTCAACCAGGCGGACACATTCAATACTCCCGTCGAGATCCTTGAACGTATATTCCGCCAGAGGCAGGCCGGCAATTACTCCGTCCTCCTTGGCATAAATGCAGCCCACTCCTTTGGCCTGCGGGGAGACAATTGCCTCGGTAGTCACATCCCCATATTTAAGATCTTCCTCCAGGGCATTTCCCACTGTTGCTTTGATAAACTGCTTCGCCAGCATATATATAACCTCCCTGATACAACAGAACACTGTATGCTAGTTTTCCTGCAGAAAAGATTATTCACCGCCGTTCCGGTAATCGTGAAATATGCCGTCCCAGTCCAGGCCCGGCATATCACCTGTCTCCTGCAGCTGTTTTTTAAAGACCAGGTGCCTTCCTTGAAGCCGCGGATCGCTCTCCGGAAAATCGTCCCGGAAGTGGCAGCCCCTGCTCTCACGGCGCGCAGCTGCTGCCCGGGCCATCATCAACCCAATAAGGAGCATGTTCTGGTTTTCGCACAGTTCCCGCTCCATGAACCGGCAATTGAGCAGCGGCAACCACTGTTCAAACCGGGCCACCGCCTCTTCAAGCCCGAAAGAACTGCGGAGCAGCCCCACTTTTTCCCAGAGCAGCTTTTGCAGCAGCGGTCTCACTGCCCGGCAGGCGGAATCATTTCCGGCGGCGGTCTCACTTCGGTTCCGCTCCGCAAGATATTCTTTAACCTTGATCCTGCCGCCGCCCCGGTCTATGGTTCGGATAGCAGCCGCCGCGCAAGCTACCCGGCGCCCAAAAACCAGGCCTTCTAGAAGCGAGTTGCTGGCCAGGCGGTTGGCGCCGTGCACACCCGTAGAAGCAACTTCACCGACTGCAAAAAGATTTCTTACAGCCGTTCGCCCTTCCAGGTCCGTCACGATTCCTCCGATCAGGTAGTGCGCCGCCGGTGAAACCGGAATACGCTCCCGGGTAATATCCAGACCCCATTCCAGGCAGCGGTGGTAAACGGTGGGGAAACGCTCGCGGATAAAGGCCGCCCCCAGGTGCCTCAGGTCGAGGTAGACCGGCAGGCGGGTTCTTTCCCGCTCCATGAGAATGGCTCTTGCGAGCACATCCCGCGGGCCCAGTTCACCCAGTGGATGGTATTTCTCGGCAAACCTTTCTCCATCATGGTTAACCAGATATGCGCCTTCACCTCGCACCGCCTCGGTGATCAGGAAGGGATCTCCGCGCGGCGGGAAGAATACGGTCGGGTGAAATTGAAAGAACTCCAGGTCACGCAAGACAGCGCCGGCCCGGTAAGCCATCGCCAGTCCGTCACCGGTACTCTCATTGGCGCCGGTTGAATAACAATATATTTGACTGCATCCCCCGCTGGCCAAAATGACGGCACCGGCCTGCAGTAAAAATCTCTTTCCGCCCTTAATGAAAGAAACTCCGCAGCAACCGCTTTCGCCTGTAAGAAGATGCTCCACAAAGCTATTTTCGTAAAAATGTATCTTTTTCTTTTTAGAATCGCGCAGCAAAACTTTAAGGAGCTCTTTTCCGGTTGCATCTCCGCCGATATGCCAGATCCTGTTGCGAGAATGGAACCCTTCGCGGCTTAAAAGAACTGCGCCGTTGCGACTGTCAAATTTTACGCCGCGCTTGATTAAATCGGCAATTACTTCCGGCGCTTCGCGGACCATCACGCCGATGGCCGCGCGGTCTCCAAAAGCGCCCCCCGCACGCCAGGTATCTTCCAGGTGCAGCTCCGGCGAATCATTCTCATAAAAAGCCGCCGCCACGCCGCCCTGCGCAAAGCGGGTGTTGCCGGCGCACAAATCCAGCTTGCTGATTACAGTTACCCGCCCGGCATCTGCCAGATGAAGGGCTGTGTAGAGGCCGGCTATCCCCGAGCCGATAATAATAAAATCAGTCCTGCCCAGATCTTCCGGATTCATCGTGGGTCGCCTCAGGAGGAGGGGACGGCCAACATACGCCGGAGAGCCTCCGCCGCCCGCTCCCGTATTTCAGGAGTGACGGCAACCCGGTGCTGCATCTTCTCCAGCGCAGAGAGCACTTTATCAGGAGTCGTATATTTCATGTTTGGACAGATTAAGCCCGGAGTGGGCACATAATATTTCAGATCGGGGCGCTCCTTGCGCAGCCGGTGAATCAACCCGGCTTCGGTTCCAACAATTATTTCTGCCGCATCTGTCTCTTTGACAAAGCGGATCATGCCGCTGGTCCCGAGGACCGCATCGGCCATTTCCGCTACTTCGGGGCGGCATTCGGGATGCACGATCACGAGTGCTCCCGGGTGAACCCGGCGCGCCCTGGCGATGTCTCCTGGCGTTATCCGGTGGTGAGTGATGCAATAACCGGGCCAGGGTATGATTTCTTTGGCGGTATGGCGGGAAACAAAATGGGCCAGGTTCCTGTCGGGAGCAAAAATAACTCGACCAGCTTCAAGCGAATTGATCACCGCAGCGGCATTTGCAGAAGTGGCACAGATGTCGCTTTCCGCTTTTACCGCGGCAGAAGAGTTGATATAGACAACCACGGCGGCTCCGGGGTATTGCTCCTTATAACGGCGCAGCGCCTCCGGTGTAACCATGTCCGCCATGGGGCAGCCTGCCGCCGCCTCGGGGAGCAGGACTAACTTGCCGGGAGCAAGAATGGCCGCGCTTTCAGCCATGAAATGAACACCGCAGAATACTATGACTTCGGCATCCACCTCAGCGGCAATGCGGCTGAGATCAAATGAATCCCCGGTATAGTCGGCCAGTTCCTGGATTTCTTCTGTTTGATAATTATGGGCCAGGATAACCGCCTTCCGCTCCGCCTTCAAAGCACCAATTTTTTCTTTTATCTCCGGCAGAACCATCGGTGCCAACATCCTTCCCGGACATCATATAGGAACATTATGACGGTAAAGCTCTGTTTTTGTCAACCTTTGTTTTCCGCGAGTG
>JAAZHP010000299.1 GCA_012510625.1 Bacillota bacterium | reverse complement strand
TCCTTATCGGAGTGGCCGCCATGCTGCAGGGGATTGGGATCTACAATTTTGGCCTCGCTTTCTGGCCCGTGGTTCTCCTGCTCCTGGGCATGGTCCTGGTCCGGCTCAGCTACATTCACTGGTCAGTTTCCTGGCTTCTGCTGGGAACAGGCTTGTGGGTGGGCGGCATCGGTCTCTTTGAGATCCTTTTCAATGCCGGGGTAACTACGCTCAGGGGCGCGGATGTCACCCGCAATGCCTGGCCTATTTTACTGATCGCTCTGGGCGCCTCGATTATGTTTGGCAGCAGAACCTGGTTCAAATGGCGCTGCCGAATTTCAAGAGAAAACTCTCGTTCTTGCACGCACCATCTAAAAATGGGCGATCTCTATCATGGGCGGGAATCCTGGATCCTTGACGGGGATCTCGATCTCCAACACGGTGTCGGCGATGCTGTCCTGGACCTGACCACGGCCGAGATCAGCGAAGGCACCCACACCATTACGGTTAGAATGAGTATCGGAGAGCTGCTGATCCGCCTGCCGGACCATGTCAGCGCCGAATTGGACACTGCGGTCTCAATCGGCACGCTGCAGCTGCTGGACGAGCACCGGTCGGGATTCGGCGGGCTGTCGCTGCAGCGGAAAATTACAGCCGAGAATGCCGCCGCTGTCCTGCGCATTGATGCCAGGCTCGGTATCGGAGAGCTCACCGTGGTGCGGGCTCCGGCCTCTCCCGGAGATATAAGATGACTCATGAGCGTATTTTTGGGCTGCAGTGGCGCCTGACCGCTGTTTGCCTGGTAGCCGGTATTTGCTCGCCGGCGCTGGTGGCGGGGGGGTACCTGGTGGGCACCGCCCTGGGGCTCAGTCCTTCTACTGCCCTGGCCGCCGGTTCAGCCGCCGGTGTAATCCTGGGATTGGCCGCAGCCGCGGCCTGCTTTATCATCGCCCGTTCGGTAAAGTTGAGGTTGTGGGAGGCCGGGCGCATGGCCGGGTTAATCGCCCGCGGCAACCTGCGGGCGCGGCTCCGCCCCGGTCCCCCCGACGAAGTGGGATGGCTGGAGGAGCGGTTGAACCTGATGGCCGGACACCTTGAGACAGCGGTGGGGCAGCTGCGCCACCTGGCGGAAGAGAACCGGCTGCTGGCGGAGGAGGCCGGCCGCGGCGCCGCCCTGGAAGAGAGGGCACGCCTGGCCCGCGACCTGCACGACACGGTCAACCAGCAGCTCTTTGCGCTGGCCATGCGCCTGGCCGCGATTCGCCGCCGCCTGGAGGAAAGCGAAAAAATTGCGGCGGCGGAGCTGCAGGAGCTGGAAGCGCTCGAAACGCTGGCCCGGCAGGCGCACAGCCAGACACGGGAGCTGATCATGCAGCTTCGCCCAGTGTCATTGGAGCAGCAAGGCCTGGGCGCGGCCTTGCATGAATATGTTGCCGGCACGGCTTCCCGCGAGGGATGGGAAGCCGAGCTGGACATAGACCGGTCGGCTCGGCCGGGCGCGCAGGCCGAGGAGTGCCTTTTTCGGATTGCCCAGGAGGCGCTGAATAATACGGCCAAGCATGCCCGGGCCGGCCGCATCAGGGTGAAGCTCGCCCGGGTAAGCGAAGGAATTTTGCTGAGCATAAAAGATGACGGTACCGGTTTTAACCCTCATGCCGGGTTCCGTCCAACGGCCGTGGGTTTGCGCGGCATCCGCGAACGGGCGGCGGCCGTGGGCGGCCTCTGCCGCATCGAAAGCGCTCCCGGCCGGGGAACGGAGATCACCGTCATTGTCCCGATGGAAACGGGGGAGGCGAATTAGATGATCCGGGTTTTACTGGTTGACGATCACGGCATGGTCCGGGAAGGGTTGAAGATTTACCTGGAAACGGAGGAGGACATCAAGGTGG
>JAAZHP010000298.1 GCA_012510625.1 Bacillota bacterium | reverse complement strand
TGCGATCCGGCCCGAGGATGATGGTCTCCTCTGCGGGCAGCTTCACGGGAAGCTGCCGGCCGGCGATCTGGTAAGCGATTTCCCGGACAAAGCTCTGCATGGCCTGCCTGATCTCTTCGGGCACATCGGCATCTGCATAGACTGTCACCGTGGTTTTTTCTCCGCCGGCCACGCCGGCGATGAAGGAATGGGGAAAGGCTATGCCGATATCGAGCTGCACCCGCTGCGCATCTTTAGGTTTCTTCTCTCCGGCGGCCTTGTCGCGCAAAATCAGGTCACCGCCCCCCTTGGGGCGGTAAACTTCGAGCGTCCCCTCAACAGCGCGCCTGAGCTGTGCCGCGTTCTCCAGCTCGATCAGTTCCAGCCCTTCCTCTGCGGTGAAGTCCGCCTGATCCAGCTCATTCAGCATCTCTGGTGATGCCCCCAGTTCGCGCAGCGCCTCTTTCCCCTCGTTAATTATGGTTTGCAGCGGAGGGGATATGGCCAGGGTTATGGTTTCTTCAACCGTGCCGGGAATAAGCCAGAACAGGGCCCCGAAGCAGGCCAGGGTTAATACGGTCAGGACTACGTAAATTTTGTTCCGCCCGTAAAGCCGGAGATCTTTTAGCATGATGGCACCGATAATTTTTCCGCTTCTGCCGGGTAATGAGCGCTTCATCCTTCCAGCCCCCTGCCGGTCAACTGAATAAAGATGGACTCAAGCGTGGCCTCTTCAGTATGAATGGTCAACAGGTCAGGCGAAGCAGCCAGTTCGGCCAGCCGCTCCGAAGCTCTTTCGCCGTCCAGCGGAATATGCTCTTCCCGAACACCGCCGTCGCTGCGGCGCAGCCGCACCCGCACCGCGCGCCGCCCGTACTTGAGCTTGAGATTCTCGGCAGTGTCGAGAGCGACAATCTCCCCCTCGTTGATGAAGGCAACCCGGTCGGAAAGCTCGTCCGCTTCCATCATGTTGTGCGTGGTCAGCAGGATTGCCGCGCCGCGATCGGCTTCCTCCCGGATGGTCCTGCGGATCGCCGCCGCCGTGACCGGGTCCAGCCCGTCGGTGGGCTCATCCAGGAAGAGAACCGCCGGCTTGTTGATAAAGGCGCGCGCGATCATCAAGCGCTGGCGCATCCCCTTGGAGAAGTTCCTGACGCGCTCCCCGGCCCGATCGGCCAGGCCCACCCGCAGCAGCAGCTCCATCGAACTGGGTTTCCTGATGCCGAAGAGTGAAGCATAAAAGTTCAGGTTTTCCAGCGCGCTCATCTCCAGGTAAAGGTTCTTCTCTTCAAAGCAGACTCCGATCTGGGCCTGAAGCGCGGGGTCGTCCCTGCCGATATCCCGGCCCAGGATCTGCGCGCTGCCGCTCCCCGGCGCAAGCAGCCCGGTGAGCACCTTTATCGTTGTCGACTTGCCCGCCCCGTTTGGCCCGAGAAAGCCGAGAATCTCCCCGGGAAAAACCTCGAAGCTGATGTCTTTTACAGCCTGCAGATTACCGTACCAGTAGCTCAAGCCTTTTACGCTGATTGCCGGTTCAGCCATTTCTTCACCGTCCTTTAAATAAATATATATGTTCCAGTCCTACTGTCCGCTTACGTCTACCCGTTCCCACGCCTAACTGCCAATCTCCAGCCCATCCTGTGGGAAATCGTCTTTAAAACGCCGCACAATTCTTTCCATACCGGCGATATATTCCTGCAGCGCCTCCATCCCCCCGGGGGTGAGGGAAACAGAAGTAAGGGGCCTGCGATTTTTAATTTTTTTGGTGATGCTGATATAGCCGGCTTCTTCAAGGCGGCGCAGCTGCACCGAGAGATTGCCTGAACTTAATCCCAGCTTCTCCTGCAGCTCGCTGAAAGAGCAGGTTCTCTTTGTCCCTGCCGCCAGGTAGGTTATAATCTGCAGGCGGACAGGTTCATGGATAATCTTATTAAAATTGATTTTGCCCATCACCCCGGCCACTCCCGCTAACTTCCCGAACCGCTCGGGCGGACATAAAGGTAGAGCGCTGCCAGGATAAAGCCGGCGGAAAAAGTGAGGATCAGCATGGTCAGGATGGAGAGCCGCTCTGCCGCAAAGAGAGTTAACAATCCCGTGGCCACCAGCCAGAAGCCCAGCAGGTAGACTTCCTTCATGTAAAACACCAGGCTCAGAGAAACAGTGAACAGCCCGAAGAGGAGAGCAAGAACCGGCAGCAGGTAGAGAGTCATCCCCCTCTGGCATAGAAAAACAGCAGCCAGCGCGATAGCAGCCAGGTGAGGCAGGCTCACCGATACAAACTGGGGTGTATAGATCTCTTTTATCAGATTATAGAGGGTCATATTAGTTTTCACCAGGCGCGCACCCC